>CBFGMW010000466.1:0-2902 GCA_965649925.1 uncultured Fluviicola sp. | reverse complement strand
TGGGATTGGTTGCTGACGAAGGTAAATTTGCTGTATTGTCTGATATCTTAGGAGATGAAGATCACTTGGGAGATATGGACTTTAAAGTAACGGGAACGGCTAAAGGAATCACTGCTTGTCAGATGGATATTAAAGTTGACGGTTTGCCATACGAAGTATTGATCCAGGCTTTGGAGCAAGCACGTGCAGGTCGTTTACATATCTTAAATAAGATCATCGAAACAATTGCAGTTCCAAATCCGGATTTCAAACCGCAAACTCCTCGTATCGAAGCATTCGTTGTGCCTAATGATATGATTGGAGCAATCATCGGACCTGGAGGTAAAATTATCCAGGGAATCCAAAAAGACACGAATACAACCGTTACAATTGAAGAATTGGAAACTGGTGAAGGACGTGTTCAGATTATGTCGAACAATGCAGATGATATGAATGCTGCGGTTTCACGTGTACGTATGATCGCATTCCCTCCAACAGTTGATGAAGGTGCAGAATACGAAGGAAAAGTGAAAGCGATTAAAGACTTCGGTGTATTCGTTGAAATTCTTCCGGGAACTGACGGATTGATCCATATCTCAGAATTCTCTCATGAGAAAGTTGCGAAAATGGAAGACGTAGTTAAAGAAGGTGACGTATTGAAGTTTAAAGTTGTTGGTAAAGATCCAAAAACGAAAAAATGGAAATTGTCTCGTAAAGTGTTGTTGCCGAAACCTGAGAAATCAGCAGAAGCTCCAGCTCAATAATAAGTTTATTCAAGACTGAATAGGGAAGACCGTCCGCTTAGGCAGACGGTCTTTTTTTGTTTTCGTACTTTTAGAACGAATGAAGAAGTATTACGACTTATTGGAAAGTGGAAGTAATTCCATTTTGTTTTTTTGGATCGGCCTGTCTGTTTTGATCGTTTCAGTCATTGTGTGGCTTTACTTTATGATTGCCGGAAAATCGCGTGAGTATAAAGTGCCTATTGGAATACTGATCATTTTCTCATTTCTTTGTACAATGATTGTTTGGATAAGCTCAGCAAGTTCATATCTTGATGCGAAGAAAATCCTGAAAAAAGCAACTTTTACTGAAGTTTCAGGTGTTGTTGAAAATTTCGACCCGATGCCCTACGAAGGTCATAAAAATGAATCATTCTCGGTAAAAGGTATTCGTTTTGAGTACAGCGATTTTGAAATCGGCTTTGGGTTTAATCAATCTAAATCACATGGTGGTCCTATCGATGAAGGAAAGTACGTGCGTATTCAGTATTATAAGGGTCGAATACTGAGACTTTGGGTAAAGAACAAATAACAACTGGAGTTATACCGAATTTGATAAGTTCACCGAAAATTAATTCTGCTATCTAATCCATTATAATGATGAAAAGTTTTCTTTTAGCACTTATGTTCCTAATTTCTTCGGTTTGCACCTTTTCTCAAACCTTACCATCCAAAAAAGAAATCTACGAGGTAACAAACCAATTTATTCACGGAACAGACTCCACTTACGTTCGCTTGAATAAACATTCGGATACGGAGAGAATTTTTAAAGATTCAAGTGCCTTTTTATCAGATACAACCTATTTCTCAAAGGCAGATTTCGCTTATTTCCGTTTACAACTAAAGGAAGTTAAACGGTCTAACTGGAATCAAAGTCGTTTTACAGAAGTGAAAACGATCCGCCAATGGAGGATTAAATGGATTTTCAGAAACCATCGAAAAGGCTGGAAACGATTCCATGAGAAGTTTAATAAAGCTTGTCTGGCTTCATGCTCAATTCCCATCTTTACAGTGGATAAGACGTATTGTATTTTATACACTGGCACTCAATGTGGCGGACTAATAGGCGGAGGATCTACGGATATCTATAAACTGGAGAATGGAAAATGGGTTTATGTTGATAGTTACGGAATGTGGGTGAGTTAAATTTCCACTTTCTTTAAATTTCCGCTTTCATCTATCGTATAAATTGCTTTGGCTTTCGCTTTTTTCTTTGCATTAAATTCTTCCTCTATCTTTTTGCGCATTTCTTCTTCCGTGTCTGGCGTAACATAATCTGTAATCACGTGACTGTAAAATTGAATCACCGGCTGTGTATTGTCGGGATTAAAAACAAAATCGGCCTGCTTTAAGTTGTAGTCGAAATAATTATCAATTTCTACTGTTCTGTTCAATGCCAAACTCGAATTCTGTGATAAATGATGCTGGTAGAATCGTGCATTTTGCAGAACTGATTTCAGGTATCGTTCAGAAGGGTAGTAGGTGTCTGACAATTCGGTAATTGTCACTTTCGCATCGTCGATATTTGCTCCCAAACCTTTACATAGTTTCTTTTTCTGATTGATTAACTCGATCATTTTGAGGTTCATTTCTTCGTAAATAGGTTTGGCATCTTTTAAATAAGCCTGCGCATTAATAATATCGTACAAACCATGTTTTAAGCAAAGTTCGGACAGACGTGGTATTTTACTGAAATCACGGATGTTAAACACTACATTTTCGGTCACTTTGTAGCTGCTTGGTGAAACCGAATCGCGCTGTTGAAAATCGAAAATCGGGTCCAGGGAAATCACATCAAAAATGATATCTGTTTTTAACAATCCTATTTTATTCATTGCTGAAATTATCGAGTCTGCTTTCATGCTAAGGAGTTCTTCCGTTTCTTCAATTGATTTCGCAACGAATGACTTGGTGTAAGTAATCTGATAACCATCCGGAATGGCGTTGTAGATCACTTCTGTTTGAAATGTCATGTTGTGAATATTCCCGTAAATATTTTTCTCAACTCCTCCCAGAGCCGGATTTCGTGTTGCATTATAGTTCTGGTTGTCGAGTTGAGAATACGAAAGGCAAGAAACAAACAGGCTGATAAATAAGGTTATTTTTTTCATGGGATCTAATCTTTTAGTGTATGTTCTGTA
>CBFGMW010000465.1:0-2902 GCA_965649925.1 uncultured Fluviicola sp. | reverse complement strand
GTGACCTGCAGCGTTTAGCAGCACTAGCGCGGGCAGAAAGAATGCGGCAGAAAAAAGAAAAAGAAGAACGTGAGGACAGAGAATTTTATGAGCGAATCACCTCAGGTACTCCATGGCTGATCTTTAAAATAGTTGTCGTCTTCTGTACATTGATGGCTGTGGTTTCCACAATCGAGGTTTTGGTTGACGGTCCAACAAAAAAACTAACTGAAAACGATTGGAAAATTAATAGAAACTGGGAATATACATGGCACAAGGTACTGGACGTGGAAGGATATATGTTCTGTCCGGAATCAGGAGACTGGAGCGATCGTGTGGAAAAAAGTATTGCAATAACCTATTCTCCGATTTTTCGAACAGGGAAGAAGTTGAGCTTTGATATTAAACGTAATGAATACATAATAAAGAGGCACGAAGAAATCAGAGATAGATCCATCTTTATCTGGTTTCCTGCATTTCAGATTTTTTTACTGATTCCCCTCATCACTTTCCTTTTTAAACGACAAAGTCCCTGGTTTAACTTTGCACGAATTGCATCAATGGTCTTCGTGTTTCCCGGAACGCTGATTGTGATATACTTCACTATGTTGTAAATCAACATGAAAAGTCTATATAGCCCAACAGGGTTGTGCTTGGATTATGGGTGAAAGTTTTGAAATAAAACGACTCTGAAAGAACAATTACAAACGATTAACACAGGCAATTTTATCAGTGAATGATACAACTGTTCTATTTTGTGTGTAATAGTTTAACTACGAATCGGTCTTAACTTACCTGTATGCAAACAAACAATATCGTATCGGGTGAAAATGTGGTTAACAGCTCTTTACCGAAATCGGAAGTTCATATTATACTTGAAATTATAGAATATGTACCCGATTCCATCGTAAGCAGAATTGTCTTGAAAAAGGCGAATGGCGCTGTTACTGCCACGGCTTTTGATGAGGGGGAAAAATTCTGTGAAACCAGTAATGAATATGATACATACGTTCAGATTGTTGATGGAAAAGCACAGATTACGATCGACAATATCTATCATGAACTCGATTTAGGACAAGGAATCGTTATTCCGGCGAACACATTACATTGCTTCGAAGCCAAAGAAGAATTTAAAATGATCACAACAACCATTGTAAGGCCGATTCATGAGACTTAAATTGTTTTCATTTCCTTTCGATTGAAAATGAACCAAGTAGTTTTTTTTGATTTTTGAAGCATGCTTTTTTCGTCCTACTGGCACGCCTATTGCTTAAGAAGAATCATTAAAACTAAAGACAAAATAAATTGATCATGAAAAAGCTTCTATTAATGATGGTTCTTGCATCAGGAACAGTATTCGGGCAGACAGACCAGCAGACTTCGAAAGCTACAGTTACGGTGAACGGTACGGCTAAAGTTTTCGTTACTCCCGACATGACGGAGCTGAATATCCATCTTTCGTCGCTGAAACTGAATATGGCAGATGCTACCAAAGCAATTAGCGACCAGACCCAGCAGTATATCAAAATACTAAAGCAGCTTGGTTTCCAGGAAACGGATGTAAAAACAACGAATTTTTCTGCTTATAAAAACAGAATTTATCGTGAGAACGGTCCAATTGACAGCGGTTATGTGGTTTCTCAGAACCTGACATTGAAATTTGCTTATGATCAGGCCTTGCTGCAGAAGATCGCAGCGCGCTTCTCCGAGCCCAAGGACCCGGTTGATTTCAACATCAGCTTCTATGTTTCTGATGCCTTACGCGAAAAAACGGAAGTAGATCTGCAAACAAAGGCCGTTATTGATGCACGCAAGAAAGCCGGCAATTTAAGCGCAGCCGCAGGTGTAAAAATGGGAACAGTGAAATCTATCATTTACGGAAGCGAAGCTCAGGGAGTAATGTATTACAAATCAGACATGCAAATGTATGCAAGAGCTGAAATGTCGGATGGAGCGAATTTAAGTTTTGCACCGCAGGAGGTTGAATTACAGGAAATGGTGACAGTTGTTTGGTATATTGAATGATTGAAAAAAGAGGATAACGGAAAAGCGGTTTGTTTATGCAGATCGCTTTTTTTGTATCTATTTTTAAACAGGGCATTTTAATCTTGAACAAAATCAAGGAAAATGATAATTTCGGTGAGATTACACAGAAACAGACGTAAATGACAAAAATGAGTTTAAAAGCAGCTTTTTTCGGACTAACAATTTTGACATTGACAAGTTATATGTCAAATGCTCAACAGACGAACTCAGTGAAAATCGTTGGAGAGATGAAAAACGTAATGTGGAAAGGACAGCTTTATGGAAATATCCATCTTGATACCATTGCTAACAAAACAAATTTATACGGACTTGGGCCAGTTGAGTATTTAACCGGAGAAATTTTAATAATAGGCGGCAAATCTTACAAGTCAACAGTTGTTTCTGACACAACAATGGAAGTTGAGGAAACTTACGACATTAAAGCTCCATTCTTTGGTTATGCCAATGTTGCAAATTGGACAGAGCAAGCTTTGCCCGACAGCGTGCAGACAATAATACAGCTAGAACAGTTTCTGGATAGTGCGACTAAAAATTCGCCGCGGCCATTTATGTTTAAACTCACCGGAACGGTCGAACAGGCTACCATTCATATTGTGAATTTACCTAAGAAGTCAAAAGTAAGTTCTCCGGATGAAGCTCATAAAGGACAGAAAAACTACGAACTCGCAAATGAGCAATCAGAAATAATTGGTTTTTTCTCAACCGAACACAAAGCAATTTTCACCCACCACGATACATTTTTGCATATGCATTTAATAACAACCGACCGAGAGAAAATGGGTCATTTGGATTCAGTATTGTTTAAAAAAGGGACAATGAAAATTTACCTGCCCGCAGAATAATTTCTTAATAGCGAAAGAAATCTTTCAATAGAGCA
>CBFGMW010000464.1:0-2906 GCA_965649925.1 uncultured Fluviicola sp. | reverse complement strand
AATGAATTCTTTACCCAGTTAGCGCTGTCTGATTCAGCGGCATTATCCAATGTAAACTGGTACAATTCTTCCAACCCGGGTATTCCGATCTCGAATAACTTCAATGTAAATCTTGTCGGCGGACAATATATCGTAGAGATCTTTGACAACACGGGCGATTGTGCGAATGATACTACGATCACCATTTCCATGATCCCGTCACCAATGATCTTCATCGATACATTTGCCTGTGATTTTGCTTTCCCTGTAAGCGGAACTTATTCTGCCGGCGGCGGAATGTGGTCTACTACTTTCCCGCAGATTTCATTCAATGATCCAATGCTGGAAAATCCGATTATTTCAAGTACAACTGCCGGTATTTATACAGTCTCTTATACCGATAACGTTTGTAATGAAACAATCGAACGAAGCATTAACTTTATTCCGTATCCTACCATTTTCGATGATACGTTAATCTGTACGAATACCTTTGATATTGTAGATGTTTCGGCCTGGAATAATAGTGTCACATGGGCAGCAACAGGCCCCGGAACAATTAGTTTCTCTCCTGACGATGCAACCATGAATGCGAGTGTTACCTTCGGTCAGCCTGGAACATATAATTTGGTTATGACTAATAAGAAATGTCTGAACTCAGTCAATTCGACCGTAACAGTAGCCGTTTTACCCGAAATTACCGGCGATGATTATGCTTGTAACAATCAATTTGCCGTTACAGGAACTGTTGCACAAAACGGTGGACAATGGAGTTCGAATTCTCCTGAAATCTCATTCAGTAACCCGAATGCATTGAATCCAACAATTACATCTACAGCTTCAGGAAGCTTCGAAGTTTATTTCACTGATAACGTTTGCTCGTTCACAGATAGTTTAACGATTGATTTCATTGCAAATCCAACGGTTTCAACTTTCGATACAATTGTATGCGGCGGCGGACAAATGGTTCTGATCGCAAATGGCGGACCGTCGGTTGACAATTACGTCTGGAGCAATGGAAGTACAACCTCAACAACGGTTATTGATTATTTCGGTGATTATATCGTAACTGCTTCTAACGAATGTGGAGTGGTTTCTGATACCGCTACGGTAATATGGATTCCATGTAACATTCAGGTTCCTAACCTGATAGTGTTATCGTCTAACCAGGGAAATGACGCGTTGTATATCAATTTCGACGGTGTAGTAGAGTTTGAGCTTACCATTGTAAACAGATGGGGACAAACGGTTTTCCAAAACAGCGACCCTCAGAATGTTTGGCGCGGAATGGATGCCGGAAATTTGCTGGACGAAGGCGTATACAATTATACGCTCGAAATGACATTGATCAACGGCGAACAGATGAGCAAACAAGGCTTTATACATCTATACCATTAACTAAATTGAAAGCGTCCGCTACGGTGGACGTTTTTTTTATGCCTTTTTTTGAATATCAATATACGGAGCGCTAGCGAAGTCAATTCGTGAATTCGCGGCAAGGTTGTTTCTTTATATTGAATAGCGGTATTTTATTAAAAGAATCTTGTTGAACAATTAATTGGCGAATAAGAAGTAAACAGCTTTTTTATTTGTTCTTTTGATAGTTATTTGAATTAAATATAAAATCATGTCGTCTTTCGAAATCCACGGTGGTAAGAAACTAAAAGGTGAATTGACTCCCCAGGGAGCAAAAAATGAAGCATTACAAGTGTTGTGTGCTCCGCTTTTAACGTCGGAAAAAGTAACCATTTCCAATATCCCGGATATTGTGGATGTAAACAAGCTGATCGATTTACTTCAAACAATGGGAGTGAAGATCGAAAAAGTGGAACGCGGAACGTATGTTTTTCAGGCGAAAGATATTGACATGTCTTATCTTGAAACAGAAGATTTCAAGATAAGAGCCGGTTCACTCCGTGGTTCTATTATGATCGTCGGACCGCTTTTGGCCCGTTTCGGCAAAGGATTTATTCCAAAACCGGGTGGTGATAAAATTGGCCGCCGCCGATTGGATACGCACTTCGAAGGATTTACCCTTTTAGGGGCAAAATTCAATTACGATGCCGGAGAGCATTTTTATTCTATCGAAGCAAGCCAGCTGAAAGGAACTTATATCCATTTAGATGAGGCTTCGGTAACCGGAACGGCAAATATTGTGATGGCGGCTGTGATGGCTGAAGGAACAACTACTTTTTACAATGCGGCGTGTGAACCCTATTTACAGCAGTTGTGTAAAATGTTGAATTCCATGGGAGCAAAAATCTCCGGAATCGGATCAAACTTGCTGACTATTGAGGGAGTGAAAGAATTAGGAGGTTGTTACCACCGTATTCTGCCCGACATGATTGAAATCGGTTCGTTTATTGGACTTGCCGCTATGACTCAGTCGGAAATTACGATCAAAGATGTTAGCTGGGAGAATTTGGGAGTTATTCCGAATACCTTCAGACGCCTCGGAATTAAACTGGAGCGCCGTGGCGATGATATTTACGTTCCTGCACAGGATCTATACGAAATAGATACATTTATTGACGGTTCCATTTTAACAATTTATGATGCGCCGTGGCCAGGATTCACACCTGATTTGCTGTCCATTATTTTAGTAGTTGCAACACAGGCCAAGGGAAGCGTTTTGATCCACCAGAAAATGTTCGAGTCGCGTTTGTTCTTTACTGACAAACTAATTGATATGGGAGCCCAGATCATTTTGTGTGATCCGCACAGAGCAACTGTCATTGGTTTGGCACGCGAGCATGATTTACGAGGAATCAATATGACATCTCCCGATATTCGTGCCGGAGTTTCATTACTTATTGCTGCATTATCAGCGCAAGGAAAATCAGTTATACACAACATCGAGCAAATAGACCGCGGATACCAGGATATAGATATTCGATTGAGAAATCTGGGTGCCGATATCAGAAGAATTA
>CBFGMW010000463.1:0-2912 GCA_965649925.1 uncultured Fluviicola sp. | reverse complement strand
GTTGCATTCTAAAGAGCGATCGGGTGGTTCTGAGAATTGATCGCAGCATTCCGGGAGCTGATCATGCAGTTCTAAGAACGTAACACGGAATTCTAAAGAAGTGCCGGGTGGATCATGAAGGTGTAAAAGTGGTTATGCAGAGAACTCCTAAACCAAAAAAGCCCCACCGTTCGATGAAGCTTTCTTATTAAACAATTTTTATACGCGGGTGCACCCCACTCATCTGATAGTTGGAGGAGTGTTCGAAGGACACGTTGGATTCGGGCATTGATTTTGTCCTTCAGGCAATGGTGTTCCGCAAGTTGGACAATACTTTGGTTCTTTCGCAAGATAAAAGCGCTTTTTCATGATTCCTGATTTTTTTGATTAGTCTAAGCTACAAAAATTAGGCTCGGGGAACAAATGAGAGTTGAATGATTTATCAATTGTTAAGATTCGGAAATCTTTATTGGTTAACCCGCTTATTCAAATCGATCATGCGGTAATTCTGCACATTTCCAGGCGTTTTTTCCAATGAAGGATTCCAGTAAAGGATTTTCCTGCCGGTAATAAAGAGCAATGAAGTTAAGATGTTTGTCTTATCACCTTTAAGCAGAAAGTATCCTTCAAAATGCGGTTCATCATTCAAAATATTCAGAGCATAGCGCAATTCAGAGGTGCGTGTTTCACGATAATCAGGAGCTTTGTATTTGTGTCGTCCTACAACACCTTTCGGACTGAATTGAAAAAAGAGAACGACAAGTACCAGCAAGGTTCCGGCAATTGCATTTAGATTCAGTTGTTTCTTCGATTTGAGATAGGAGAACAGCCGCTCAAAAGGATATAGCATAAAGATAAATCCGAATGCAGCTACGATGGACACATACCCCTGTAATTTAGTAGCAGCCAGCGTAAAGAAAACATAAGTAACTAAAAACACTGCAACTGCAAACAACCAGCCTCCGCGGTTTTTAATAGCTTTATACGCGAACAATATCAATCCCAGGACCAGGATCCACCGGATCAATTCGCCGCTTCCGAAGGAATCTTTCATGCCATCCCAATAGAAGAGCCAATTACCGCCATGATTTTCAATTACCTGTGTAAAATGCCTGCTGTTAAAAGTCATTTCATAAACGTATTCTGCCGGATACTTCACATAACAATAGAGCTGCCATGGAATCACGAACAGAATTGTCACACCAAATGCTTTCAGGAGGTCGAGCCAATTTTTCAGGTTCTTCCAATTCTCAGCAATCAGTACCATTCCCCAGCCCGAGAATACAACCAGACCAACCAGCCATTTACACAGGATTGCTGCGCCGGAAAACAATCCGATCAGTAAAATCCATTTATTCTTATTCTCTGATTCACGATACTTGAACCACGCCAGGAAACTGGCTGTTACATAGAAGACAAAAGCCACATCATTATGATCCATTCCAATGGCACCCGAGGTGAAATCATTGAAGTACCCCGAACAACCGAAGAGCACACAGGCTAAAACTGCCAGCCCGCGGCTTAAAAATCTCTTCCCTAAAGAATAAACAATTAATGCGGTAAGGGCATGAAGCAAAACGCTCGGAAACCGCACAGCCCATAGATTTGCACCGAATATCTTAATAGAGACAGCCATCTGCCAGAGGAAGAGTGGTTGTTTATGAAGCCAGATCTCGTTGTAGATCCACATTTCATGACCTAATTTCACCGGCGAATGAACAATTAGTTTCGGGTTGAACGGATCGTGCGACAGATTCTTCGCCACCAGGGCATGGTATTGTTCATCCCACTCATGCAGGTACGGATCGATGGTTGCAAATCCGTTTCCTATGAGCATGAAACCGATAAACAGGCAAGCATAAACGATTGCTTTTTTCTGCGTTTTTAACGAGCAGTAGACTCCTCCGGAAACAAAGACCAGTCCGATCAGCAGCAGGATTAAGCTGTGAGCAGGCAGGTAGTAAATGAATTCGGAATAATATTTCAAGTTTTGATTTTAGCGGAAATAAAGGTAAGAGAAAAAGTGTGAGACAGGAAGTGTGAGTGAGGGATTGAAACGCATGGTGTTATACGGAGGAGATGGATTGTGTTGAAACACATAGGGAACATAGAAAACAGAGGCACATAGATTTTGGGAGGAGAAGCGATACTATTAACGATTAGACCGCCAGTATTCAAATAAAAACAAACATTATGAAACGCAATTAGTTTATGCAGAGATTTTAGATTTCATTACTCCAACTATGTTAGAAGACCCACTCGTACAAATTGTTTCGGATACAGGCGTATTCATCGTTACAACAATTGAAAATTCAAAACAGTACCCTTTGGATTTCCATCCTGTGAGTGCGGAGGCGATGGAAGCGTATGAAATTACTTATTAAGTTATCTGTATCTCAACAAGCAACATTGTTGTATCTCCAAGAATAAGCCCGCCTTTCAAAGTGTTCGCGAATGGATTCATAAATATAACATCATGCTCACTTTCGAGAAAGATTAATCGTTTCATGGCACGTGCAAATATTGTAAGTACTACCACCTCGGTATCGAAAAAACTATGCTCTGGAATTGGATCAGTAAGCCCTATGCTTTTACCTCCGCTCAGTAACTGTGGTTTTAAGTACTGAATTTCAGATGTAAATAATTGATCTTCAAGAAGTGTCTTTAAGTGGTTTTGGTCAACAAAATTTAGTTTGATCTGTCTCATGACGTATTTGAATTTGAATTGTGGTTACAAATAGCGCAACCTTTTATTATACGAGAGAAATAGAAAAATGTTTCAAACCGTACCAAATCCTGTCCCCACTCCGAAATCTGCACCTCCACCATTCCACCACGAAACCAAAGCCCATAAAAAAAGCTCCTCATTTCTGAGAAGCTTTTCTGTTGGCCCACTAGGGCTCGAACCTAGACTCTTCGGTACCAAAAACCGA
>CBFGMW010000462.1:0-2918 GCA_965649925.1 uncultured Fluviicola sp. | reverse complement strand
GCCGGTGTACCAACAATTCTTCCGGTTTCGTCAATACGGATATTGAACTTAATATTACAGTCTTCGTCAGAATGAATTTCTCTTGTATTGGGTTCCGAAATACGATTACGGGCAACCGTACCTTTTCCGCCGCCGTCACCATCTCCGTCACCTTTACCGTCATCTTTTCCTAGACCACTTCCATTTCCACCACCTTTGCCTGTGCCTGAACCACCATTTCCTCCAAATAATGGTTCATCCGGATCCGGGTTTTTGGTACTTGAGGGGTTCTTGTTTGGTTTCGTTGTATTGGTATGGTTTGAACCTCCGGAAGCATGACTGTAATTGGAATTGTTAGTTTGGGCAACTTCTTCCATTTGTTCTACAAACTTGTCTGATTTTGGAGCATTCACTTGTTCTCCGCCACCGCCACCACCGGCATTAACAGTTTCAGGAAGTGATGCTGCTTCCAGTTCAATAAACTCAGCTTCCATATCCTGGTATTTCAATTGCTCAGGAAGCGGAGGCATAGGAATACGATAAGTCAAAAAATGAAGCACTAGGAATGCAATGGTCGCTGTTCCTATTGCAACTACCGCCGCTAAACGCCGGTCTTTCGATAATTCAACTGCTGCTATCATAATCTGTTTATTTAAATTTACCCCGCTTTTGTTGCAATGACAAATTTGAGGTTGTTTTTTGATCACATTTGAAGCAAGTCTATCAATAACTGAACCTCAATATCTTTAGCCGGACGAAGAACAACCGTTTGGTCGCCTCGTTTCGTGGTTTCCTGTACAATTCGTTCTTCTAATTGTTCAATTGGAACCGGGTCTTTATCCATGTAATACTGCTTTTCACTGGTAATGGTTACAGTAAGATGGTTCTCCGGGGTAGTTTCTGTTGTCTTCGCATCCGGAAGCGGAACTTTGATCACATTCGGGTTTGCCATTGTTGAAATAATCAAGAAGAACAAAAACAAAAAGAACATGATATCACTCATCGACGATGATTCGACGTGAGGAACAGACTTTTTTCTTCTTTGAATAGCCATTAGTTCGGACGTTGAATGATATTAACAAACTCTAAATTCACTTTCTGAGCACGTAATACAAACTTGTCGATTAACGCATTCAAACCATGGTAAGCCGCATAAGCTACAAGTCCTACTGTAAGACCTGCGCCTGAACAAATCATCTTTTCATACAAACCACCTGAAATGGTACTGATGGAAATGTTTCCGTCGGTTGAGATATTATAGAAAATTTTAATTACACCGGCAATTGTTCCAATGAAACCAAAGATCGGAGCAATACTGGCAATCATGCTCAGCTGTCCCATTCCTTTTTCCATTTTTCCAATTTCGATATTAACCACTTTCTCCATGTTCGACTCAATTTCAGAAACAGGTCTTCCAACGGTCATAATTCCTTCCGTAACAACAGCCCCAAAAGATGTTTGATCGTGAGCAACTGCATTTAAGGATTCTTTTACATTTCCTTTCGACAATTCTCCGCGAACACTGTTGATCAACCCAGGATTGAAGGTTGTAACTCGTTTAATGTATCGGTAACGTTCAATAATCAGGTAAATCACATAGAAAAGCAGGAGTGTAATCGGAACCATGAAAACTCCACCTTTCATGATGAACTCAAACCAGGAAACTTCATCGCCTGGTTTTGGACCATTCGCTTTTTCCGCAACTTGATTTGCAGTGTCAGTACTAATTTGAGCTATACTCAATACAGGAACACTCAGTAGAAATAACAGTAATAAATTCAATTTTTTCATGGGATACAATTGTAGTCTATAATAACTTTCAAAGTTAAATCGAGAAAAGCATTTAAATTTTTGTTCTTACAATAGATATTCACACCATTTTGTTTACGGTAATGAAAGTAAGACCTACAATTGAACGTGAAGATAAGTTATGGTTACGCTGAAAACACGAATTTATGATTTTTTAGTAGCTGAGATTCTTTAATTGGGGCAAACAGAAGTGAAGTCAGGTCAATATGGACAAAGCTTCAGAATTCAATGTTCAGGGGACATACGGCCAAGAGTGTTCCCGGAAAGAAAATACTTTTCTCCAAAAGAAGAATTGATAACGATCAAAGAAAGAGCGGTTAATAACATGAGTATTAATCCGCCCGATTTTTCACTTTCGAAGGAATTGTATAAATAACTTTCGGTGCTTTTCTGCTACCTGTTTTTGCCTCTTTATACCAATTGGTTCAGGGCAATTCCGAACGCTGCTTTTGCAATTCCGGTTTTAGCAGGATTGATGGCATGTGTTTTTACCAAAGCTTCTTTAATTATTGCACTTGTATCATTGAAAATTCCTTCGTCGCTGATGGTTTTCAGGTCGTTGCTCATCAAATAAGCAAAAACACGCGCCATACCGCAGTTAGAAATAAAGTCAGGAATAACTGCTAATTGATTGTCAGCGAAATCGGCGATAGGGCCAAAGAAAATTTCTTTGTCAGCAAACGGAACATTTGCTCCCGCAGCAATAACTTCCATTCCGGCTTTCACCATGCGGTCAACCTGTTCTTGTGTTATCAAACGGGAAGCTGCACAAGGAATAAATACTTCAGCTTTCAGATCCCATATTTTTGCATTCACTTCGTTGTACGACAAAAGATTCGGAGCGTTTAGTTCGTTTCCGTTTTTAGCAAGATATAATGCTTTGATTTCTTCGAAAGTGAATCCGTTTTCGTTGATCAATCCGCCAACACGATCAATAATACCGACAATTTTAGCACCTGATTGAGCTAAATAAAAAGCTGCAGCCGAACCAACATTTCCCCAGCCTTGCACAATCACACGTTTACCAGCGACTGAAGAGGTTGCTGAGCTAGTCGAAGTACCGCCCCAGATTGACTAATAATGTTCAACAGATTGCGCAACTACATAAACGGTAATCATATCTGCAAAAA
>CBFGMW010000461.1:0-2927 GCA_965649925.1 uncultured Fluviicola sp. | reverse complement strand
TAAGTAAAGTCAAAAGAATTGAAAAAGGCTGACTGAGCGGAGTCGAAGTCAATTTTCAATTCTCTACTTTTGTTAAAATTTAAGAGCATGTCTGTTCACAAAAACGTAAAACGCGTTACGACGAATGTTTTACAAGAAATGAAAAATTCCGGAGAGAAAATATCCATGCTTACGGGTTACGATTTTTCTATGGCGCGAATCATTGATTCGGCCGGTATTGATATTATTTTGGTTGGTGATTCCGCCTCAAATGTAATGGCTGGTCATGAAACCACTTTGCCGATTACATTGGATCAGATGATCTATCACGCTTCTTCAGTAGTTAGAGCCGTTGAACGCGCTTTGGTGGTTGTAGATATGCCTTTTGGTTCTTACCAGGGAAATTCAAAGGAAGCTTTGAATACTGCTATCCGAATTATGAAAGAATCGGGTGGACACGCAGTTAAGTTAGAAGGCGGACGAGAGATTATTGAATCGGTTAAACGTATTCTTACTGCCGGAATACCTGTTATGGGACATTTGGGGTTAACACCGCAGTCAATCTATAAATTCGGTACTTACGTTGTAAGGGCGAAAGAAGAAGAAGAAGCACAACGATTGATAGAAGATGCTGTTGCTTTGGAAGAAGCAGGTTGTTTTGCCATTGTTTTGGAGAAAATTCCTGCGAAACTCGCAACGGAAGTTGCTTCCCAGGTTTCCATTCCTATTATTGGAATTGGTGCCGGTGGCGGTGTAGACGGACAAGTGTTGGTAGTACATGATATGTTGGGAATCAACAACGAATTTCAACCGCGTTTTTTACGCAAGTACGCAAACCTGTATGAAGAAATGATGCAGGCTTTCCAGAAATACCATTCCGACGTCAAATCAGGAAGTTTCCCGAATCAAAACGAACAGTATTGATGGATCGGCCGCCATTCGAGGTAGTATTTGAAGACAATCATTTGGTTTTGGTGAATAAACGCGCCGGAATCAATGTTCAGGGAGATATCTCGGGTGATGAACCGCTGGTAGAAATGGTTCGGACTTATATCAAAGAAAAATTCCAAAAACCTGGAAACGTTTTTTGCGGGTTAATTCACCGGTTAGACAGACCTGTGAGCGGCTTAATGGCTTTTGCCAGAACCAGCAAGGCTTTGGAGCGAATGAACAAACAATTTGCTGAGAAGCATCCCGAGAAAATCTATTGGGCGATTGTATGCAATCCACCGAAAGAAAAATCCGGTCATTTGATTCATCACCTGGAACGAAACACCCAAAAGAACAAAACAATCGCTTATTCCAAACCGAATAAGAATACAAAAGAAGCAAGATTGTCATACCGCGAATTGTTTCAATCCGATCGTTACACCTTGCTGGAAGTGAAATTGGAAACCGGCCGCCATCATCAAATTCGCGCGCAGTTAGCATCTATTGGCTGTGTCATAAAAGGCGACTTGAAATACGGGGCTCCGCGTTCCAATCCGGATGGTTCCATTTCACTGCATGCGCGAAAACTAACTTTCAGTCACCCCACACGAACTGAAGAAACCATTTCGGTTGAAGCACTGGTTCCGCAGCACGATGAGCTTTGGAAATTTTTTGAGAAAAACTGTTGTAATCTATAACATGAGAAAACTAATCTTCCTTTATCTTATTCTTTGTTCTTTCAGCATAACATTTACGCAGGAAACGCCTTTTCACTATTTCAATACAGTAGGAAAATTCAATGAACCGATCAATCATGTAAAACAAGATCGTGACGGAAGATTGCTGCTTGCTACACAAAACGGACTTGTTTCGTACAACGGATTTACAGCCCGGAAATTCATTACCGAAAACGGAACAACTAAAGATATAAACGCCATTTATTCAACGGATAAAGGATTGTTTGCCCTGAATTCTCACGGACAAGTGTTTTTATTGAGCCAGGATACGCTGAAGCTTGTGAAAATTCCGGGTGTAGCAGTGGAAGTTAAAGGAATTGAAACCGAAGGCGAATACGTTTTCTTCCACACCAAAAAAGAGAAGATTATTATTAAGTGGGCTACTAAAAAAGTAATTTCCCGCGAGCCCTACATGTATGCCGAAGATGGTAAAACGAATGTAGATTATATTGGGTTCGATCAGTCTGAGCCGTTTCATATTCTCTCAACCAATGAACTGATTCTGCCTAAGTTGGGTGAAGCACGACAGATTCCCTTCATCAGCAGAAAGATTAAATATGCAATTTCGATCGATCAAACAGTCGTAATTGCCGGTGATAAGGCAATAAACGGCGATGTTGTTGCTTACAGTTTTGGTCAGTTTAAGAAATTGAACTTTCCGGCTGAAGTAAAGAATGCACATATTAACGGAATTTCAGGTGTTCATGGAGCATTAATGATCCTGACAGATAACGGATGTGTTTTTTATAACCGCGGATTTAAAAAAACTCCGTCGCACTGGTTTAAAGGTGTTGCCTGTACCGATGCGTTTGTTGACGATTCGGGGAATATCTGGATAGCAACCAAATCGAACGGGTTAATTCTGATTCCGAAGGGAAAACATAAAAAGATTACTTCTGAATCGGCTTCCTCTGTACAATTTTACAAAGGCGATTTGATCGTTGGGAATAATTCGGCCGGGATTAGTCGTTACAAGGCAAACGGTGATCTGGTACAGCGTTTAAGTAATGAAAATCTGCTCGACAACGTTTCAAAAGTTGAATTTGACAATGTTTTCTCCGCTTATTTTGTTCAAACCGGAATTTTGTCAGGAACCAAGTTGTTCAACTTCGGGAAACGTTTTCATTCGAAAGCCAGAAATAAAACAGACGATTTGTATCTAGCCACTTCATCAGGGTTATTCTTTTATCCGAAGACCAATCTGAAAAACTTTATCCGTAATAGCAAGAAGGATAATTTTGGACAAATCTTACTTGAAGGAAACTGTTTTATTTTGGAAAA
>CBFGMW010000460.1:0-2928 GCA_965649925.1 uncultured Fluviicola sp. | reverse complement strand
ATTGAAGTTCTTAGCAATAAAATTTTCTACTTCTTCAGAAAGTGTTGCAGAAAACAATTGTGCCTGGTATTTATCCGGCATTAAATGGAATAATCTGTCTAATTGATGTTTAAATCCGGCACTCAAGGTTTCATCAACCTCATCGACTACCAAACGTTTGATGTTTTTCAATTGTAAACTTCCGTTAGCTGCCAGATCAACCAAACGACCAGGGGTGCCCACCAAAATATCCAATCCCTGCAAAATCATTGCAGCTTGCGTATTGATATTCGCTCCACCGTATACACCACCAACCACAACATTCATATTTGCAGTCAGTTTCTCGCACTCGCGCACTACCTGAGCAACCAACTCACGTGTAGGAACAACAATTAACACCTGTGGATGAGGTTCTTTCGAGAATTTCCACAAACATAAGTTCGGGATCAGGTAAGCCAGTGTTTTACCGGTTCCGGTTTGCGCTAAACCAAGTACATCCCGTCCCGACATAATTGGAGCAAAAGCACTTTCCTGAATTGGAGTTGGTTGTGTGTATTCCAATTCATCTAAAGCTTGAAGGATTGGTTTTTTGATATTTAAATCGTGAAAAGACATGTGCAAAGATACGAACTTCAGCAAAGCTGAGTTCGTTTAATTACAAATTGCTAATGCCTAATTACTAATTGTTGAACGTGCCAGACCGAGATTCAATAAAACCATCCGAAATTGGTAATTTGCAACTAGTAATTAGCAATTAATATCTAGTAACATATCCCGGCATTCCTTCTTCTATACGATCAAAAATCCAGTCATAACTGTAAACCATGTGACTGTGGATGAACTGCTTATTAGGCCAGTCTTCAGGAAAAAAAATGCGCCCGCCCCGATTCGATTGGAGAGCTTCCAATCCTTTCACTTCAAATTGCGGGGCAACTCCATCCTGGAATTTTAGTGCATCCGGATTTTTCTGATCAAAATTACAGCCATATTGCCACACGTGCTGGAATTTCGACCAGTCGTACCCATCAATCGTAGCATTTTCAGGGGCAATAATATAACAGGAACCCAAAACAACTTTCCCTTCTATCGATTCCAAAAAACCCAATGTGTAGGCGTATCCCATACTGTGACAAACTATATCAACCGTATCCTTTATCGTATCACAATCGGGGCTCGTACATTTTGCATACAAAAACGCCAAACCTGCTATTCTTCCCTTTTCTTTCCGGTAAAAAAATCCGTCTGCATTGATTACTTCTTCACGTTTCTCAACCTGGCGCTTTACTGCTTTCGGGT
This sequence comes from uncultured Fluviicola sp., assembly GCA_965649925.1. GTDB lineage: Bacteria > Bacteroidota > Bacteroidia > Flavobacteriales_D > Crocinitomicaceae > Fluviicola. The sequence continues at coordinate 1,653 of CBFGMW010000460.1, read as the reverse complement.
TTCCGGACAAAGCCCAGCGGACAAAAGTCCCCAGGAATCTTAACCGGCTTTTATGAACAGATGTTTTAACGGAGAAATTTGCGTCCAGATAAAATGCTCCGTCAGGCTTCAGACGATGTATGAATCGATCATCCAGTTTGTACCAATATCCGTAGCGATCTTTCATTGAAACCAAATTCACGCTCTTATCTTTATCTTTCAGAGGGCCGCGGTAACCATTTACGAAGATCAAACAACGTTTTGCTTCTGGTTTACACTCATTAAACAACAATTCGGTAACATCAAGTCCCTGATAATTCAGGACACTCTGAGACGAAATAGTTCCATCCTCCCTGTAAAAAGTGTAAACCATATACTGACCGTTGGCCGGTTCATTGAAATTACTCCGAACCAGCATAATAGAATCGGCAGAATGGGAATAACTCATAGAACCATTGCTCCAGATCGAAAAATACAGCACCGACTTGCGAACCTGAAATTTCCAGGAATTTTCAGAAAGAATAAAAGATAAACTGCCATGTTGTTTCGCAGCATATCGAACGAGTGGATAGTGCTTTTTCTGCTTTTCACCTGTTCGAACGGAATAAGCAACCGAATTATTAAGATATGACGTGGCAAACGTAGTTACCAATCGATTCATCTCCTTCGAAGACGGGGCAATTCCAGGCTTTCGTTTCTTTGGATTCCCGATTACATACACATTTTGAACGCACGGTTTTTCAAACGACCCCGGAACCATCATTCCCAAAGAATCTTCTTCCCAAAAATAGTATGCAACCAATCCACCGGTAGGCACAAAAGGCTGACGTACGCAATTCTTTAGCGAATCCTGCGCAAATAAATTTGAGGCGATTAACAGAAATGAAAAAAGGAGACCTCTCATGCTACGAAAGTATTGAATTTCAGCGTTTGTTAAAATTAAAACGAAAGTGACAAAGAAATATTTGATTGGTTTCCCAGGGAAAGATTTTATTGAGATCAGTAACCCATTAATCTAAAAACACGTTATTACACCAATAAAACCAAGGGCTGTAACCGAATTCACTAATTAGCTGATAACTGAATTCACTACTCAATTAAAAACAAGAAAAAAATCACTTCCCCAGGCTATGTTCGAAAAGAAAATTCAAGTACTTTTCTTTACGAACAGTTTGATTATTTTTGCCAAAAAAACAACAATCATGGGAAGAGCGTTTGAATACCGCAGAGCAGCAAAAGAGAAACGTTGGGGAAAAATGTCCAAATTGTTTCCGAAACTAGGAAAAGCCATAACGATGGCAGCAAAAGAAGGTGGACAAGATCCGGCTACAAATGCCAAACTGCGAACTGCCATTCAAAATGCGAAGGCTGAGAACATGCCGAAAGACAACATTGAAGCCGCGGTTAAGCGTGCAGCGCAAAAGGATGTAGCTTCGTTCTCCCAGGTTGATTACGAAGGAAAAGGTCCTCACGGAGTTTTGGTTTATGTAGAATGTGCTACTGATAATCCGACTCGTACGGTAGCAAACGTAAAATCTTACTTCAACAAAGCGGGTGGTTCCGTGGTTCCGAACGGTTCACTGGAATTCATGTTCGACCGCAAATCTGTTTTTCAATTGGTAAAAACCGATGGTTTGGATGCAGAAGAATTGGAACTGGAACTAATAGATGCCG
>CBFGMW010000459.1:0-2934 GCA_965649925.1 uncultured Fluviicola sp. | reverse complement strand
TGAAAACTATTCCAATCAGAGTATAGCATACGGAATACAGGTGGGAATTATTATCGCATCTGTTTTCACACTCGGTACAACTTCGTCACTTGGAGCCGCATTATGGGCTACTGTGGATCTTGTAGTTGCAGGCGGTGGAATTTATATTCTGGCCGAACAGGAAGAACTAAATAAAACACCTGAAGGCAGGGATTTTATTGAATCCTATCAAACAGCCGTCAAATATGTTATTATCGGACAAGGTATGAGTTTACTATACGGAGTAGGAAGGAACATAGTTGCCTATCGTTTAGCTGTCAAGGAACTCAAACTGAATTTTAAAAAATGGAAAGTAAAGGATCTGGAACACTTGCGTACTATTAATCCTGAATTAGCAGCGAAGCTGGAGTCATTCGGAAGATTCGGAATTAAAAAACTCGAAGATCTGATTGCTGATTATGAAATTCAAATTCAAAAGTTAAAAACTGAATTTTCGGTTTCGCGAGAACTGGCGGAAGACATACTGGCAACCGAAAGCTGGGATTCATGGTATGCTATGATGCAGACATTCAAGAATGCTCAGTGGAAAAATCTCCCGGCTGGCAGTACTACCTCCACAAAAGCTATTCAACTCGGCACGGGAGGTTCTATTGTTTCGAGACAAACGATATTTTCAGGGCTTACGAGAGAACAACAGGTAGAGGTCATGGTAAGTAATATAGAAGGATTAACAGTCAACCAGGCGAATAAGTTATTAGATTTGCTTCAAAAGTATAAGCCAAATAGAATTGTAATCGGCGGAAGCAGGGTTAGAGGAAACTCGAATGCTGCAAGTGATCTGGAAGTAGGTTTTGATGGAGTTACTCAATCGCAGGTTCATAATTTTAGCAATGAGTATAACAAAGCTTTTTATGGAGAATCTCAATATACGGGGCCGGGTGCTATCAAAGACAGAATTATTTTTACCGGAAAATCCACAAACACTATTCCCACTATAAAATCACCAGAAGATTTTTTTATGAGAACTGGAGTACGCTCACCTTTAGATGCAAATGGGGGAAATCCATTTGGGCCTTCCGGATATATTAGTATTGATCAAAGTGGAACAATAATTTTAGGTAAACCTTAAATATAGTATTGAAAAATGAACACAATACAACTACAATATAATCAGCAACTTTTAGCTGTTTACGACCCATTCATCGCGAATAGAGCTGGTACCTCTGATTGTATTATTGACATTATTTTGAACAAAGAAGATATTCTGAATTTAAGCTTATTCGATTGGAAAGAATATGAACAAATTCTAATTGAATATTTGGATCTGGAATTTGACTATTTTGAAGAAAACAAAGAGGAACCTTTTCCTACCACAAAAAAAACATTCGTTGAACAACCCGAACTAGTTGATTCTTACCTTAAATTGTCAACCCTATGGAGAGATTCTATTTTGGAGAAGTTTTTATTTCCCTCAAAAGATGGAATTAACTTTGAGTATTATATCATTGGCTATAATGAAGCAAAATTTGAAAATGAGAGTCTGATTTTATCGTTTAATGCAGTACTCAACAAAAATAAAAAATGATCTGCAAATTAAAAAGCAATTCAGAGGAACTGTAAATGAAAGATTACAGAAGATAAACTGGGCTTTTTAACCGGAATTATCTCTTCCACAGCAGCATGTTGGAATCAAAGGATCAATCTATTCCACAACTCACCGAATAAGTTGCCTTTTTCCATGGCTTAACTAGACTGTTTAACTATTTTTGCAAACGGAAATTTGAATCCGGTTTTAGATGGAAAAATTAGCAAACGCACTCTTCTCGATGCGAGGAATGGCAGCAGGAATGATCATTTTCTTTGTTGCGATCGCAAAGGCAACTTTTATTGAATCGAGCGAGAATACTCAGGCCGCCAAAGTGTGGATTTACAATGCCCTTTGGTTTGAATTACTCCTGGTGTTCTTATCAATCAACCTGGTTGCTAACATTATGCGCTACAAAATGTGGCGCAGAGAGAAAGTGGCTGTCTTTGCTTTCCACATATCTTTCCTGATCATTATTCTTGGTGCGGCACTTACACGTTATGCAGGTTTTGAAGGAATGATGCATATTCGTGAAGGCGAATCTACTAATCAAATCCTTGCTGCCGAACCGTATGTTTATATCAATGTGAACAATGGAAAATTGCAGTATCGCGATTCTGTAAAGAAATTCATGGCCGAAGGTTACCCGAACAAAGTAAACTTCGAAGCTGCTTTCCCGGGAAGAAATCCGGTAACGGTTGAATACGTGGATTTTAAATCAAAACACATTGATTCATTGATTTATGATCCGAAGTCGAAATTAACTGCTTTGGACATTGTGGTTGACGGTATGCAGTCGAAAAAACTGATGCCGGAAGAAGATATGGACCTGGGCGGAGTAGTGCTGAGCTATTCAAAAGCAAAAGTGGAAGGAATCAGCATTTTCAAGCAGGGCGATTCGCTGGTAATCAAATCAACACTTCCAATGCAGTCTATTGCCATGTCGTCGCTTCAGAAATCGCAGCGTGAACCCGGTTCTCAAATAGCCGATTCTTTATACACAAGCATTTTACCGAATACCGTTTCCGTTTTGAAGCCGCGTACTTTATACCAGTTTGCAGGCCGGCAATTCGTATTCAAACAAGCACTTCCAAACATGCGCAAGGAAGTACTTCCTTCAGGATCAAAAAAGCGTGGTTCAGACTATTTGACCCTGCTGATCAAAGACGGTTCGAAATCGAAAACAATTACTCTTACCGGTGGAGTGGATGAAATCGGTCAAAACAAGATTTTCAGCTTCAACGGATTAAATTACGCATTGGCATACGGACGTCGTTACCGCGAAATTCCTTTTACAGTTGGCTGTGTTGATTTTCAATTGGAGCGCTATTCAGGATCCAATATGCCGGCTTCTTTTGCCAGTGATATTG
>CBFGMW010000458.1:0-2936 GCA_965649925.1 uncultured Fluviicola sp. | reverse complement strand
ACAAATTCAGCATCAAAAGCCCCGGCTGCCATTGCTGCTTCCGAATCACCTTTTTCCAATGCTTTAATAGCAGTTCTTATAACTTCCTTTTCATCTTCACTCAACATTTTACTCTTTTCGAGTTTTTTCAATGTTGCAATGGCTTTTTTGTTTTCACCTTTATCGATATACAGAAACGCTTCTATCGGCCAGATAAACTCATCCTGAACTCCCAGTTCATGCGCCAGTTTAATTCCCTGCTCAAAATCTTCCATGCTTCGCTCCTGATCAATTTCACGTTCCATCATCGATCTGTCAATACCGCGTAGCAGGTAATTCACCATCAACGCCAGTTTCATTGATTGTTCTTTGTTGAATTGTTCTTTACTAAAAACAATATTCACTTCTCTGAAATCGAGCAATTTGTCTTTTTTCAATTCAACGATATTATCTGTGAATTCTTTCTCGGCTAAATACTTCAAATCGTTTTCAAGAAGAATGAATCCTTTGTACAAACGGAAGTAGAAGCGTGCTTTTGCATCAGGCAGCTTATCTGTTTCAATTTGTGAGCACTCATAAAATGATGCCGATCCTGAAAATCCACCACCAAATTTCACAAATAAGCTCATGAGTGCATGATCCTGAGAATCCTGGATATCTTTCGCTTTGCCGGTTGCAAACTTATGTTTCGTATCTCCTGCGGACTTTAAAGATTCGAAAAAAGAAGGGAAAATATCTTCATCTGTCTTTTCCACAAAACTGTGAACTTCTTTGAAGGATGAAGCGAAAGAAAGATATTCGCTGGTAGACAAATCCTGATCTTTGTTTAGTTTTTCAAACAAACGAGTCAATACCTGGAAATCTTTTTTGTTACTACCAACATGCGCATCCAGCTTATCGTCGTGGGTTGACCGCGTGATCATTTTACACAGTTTGTAGAGAATCACACTTTCACTGTCAAGCTGCTCTCGTAATTCCGCTTTGTCCTGTTTCAGTAATTCTTCGTCAGTCATTTCGGAAGAACAGCTCACAAGCGTGAACAAACAGAATGCGTACAGGATCTTTTTCATAGCAGATTAATGTTGCCCAAAAATAATACGTTTTTACAATCTGTTGTTCATCAAAGATAATAACACAAAAAAAGCGGTCCGATGAAACGAACCGCTTTCGATTATATTTTGCCGCCGGTAATCAGCCTGACGACGAGAATAATGAAAACCGCACCGACTGTGGAAGTGATCAACGTTCCCCAAATGCTTTCGGAAGGAAAAATGTGCAATAAACCAAGTAACCAGGAACCGACAAATGCTCCCAAAATCCCGAGTATGATATATAAAAGTAAACCACCTTTGGAACTATCTGTGATTGCACTAGCAAGCCATCCGGCTACCGCTCCTATCAATAATACTACTAACCAATGCATAACTCAATGTTTAATTGTGAATAGCTGTAATATAAGGATATTGAAACTGGATTAAAAGCCTTGAAGAATCCTTTTGGGATATGTTAACAGTACAAAGTATTTCAGGCTGCGGAGGATTTGCAATCCTGCGCTAAACACTTTCCCAGTAATAAAACATTTTTTACTATCTTAAATAAATGCAAACTGGAATCAAACACACTATCAAAAAACCTGAAGGGTCTTATTTTATGACCTTAACCATCGTTGAATGGATTGATCTATTCACCCGGGAGAGATATTCTAAAATAATCATTGAATCATTAAAATTTTGTTCTAATAACAAAGGCCTTAATATTTTCGCTTACGTCATTATGAGTAACCATGTTCATCTTATTGCGAATTGTGAGTCAAACCAAAACTTGAGTGATATATTAAGAGATTTCAAGAAATTTTCGAGCAAACAGATCATTGATTCAATAAAATCTGAACCTGAAAGCAGAAGAGATTGGATGCTTGAACGTTTCTCTAAAGCAGCAAATTCACATACAAAAAAACATAGTTATAAGGTCTGGCAAGATGGTAACCACGCAATCGAATTATATTCAGAAAAATTCACCTGGACAAAGCTTCAATACATTCATAAGAATCCAGTAAGAGCTGGTTTGGTTTTCCAACCGGAACAATGGAAATATTCTTCAGCAAGTAATTATTTAGAGTTGGAATCGGCATTTCAGAATGTTCATTGCCTGACTCCGCCAGTGAATAATAGCGCAGGATTACAAATCCTCCGCAGCAGGGTCCTAGCCGTAGAGGATTACAAATCCGCAGCGGGGATTCAAAAGTAATTATGGGAAAAATTTACTCGCCGCCAAAAAAAGCGTATTGTAACATGTTTGCCCCCATTTGCAGCGCTTCTTTCCGTTTCTCTTCGGGGTCGTTGTGTACTTCCTTATCTTCCCAGCCGTCGCTCAAATCGGTTTCGTACGTGTATATACAAACCAATCTGCCTTCAACTATGATTCCGAAAGCCTGCGGACGTTTCCCGTCGTGTTCATGGATCTTCGGCAATCCGTTGAAACTGTATTTCTGATGAAAAACCGGGTGATCAAACGGCAATTCCACCATTTCGTTTCCGGGGAAAACTTTTTTCAGTTCGGTACGGATAAACTGGTCCATTCCGTAATTATCATCGATATGAAGAAAACCGCCGCCAAGCAGGTAGTTGCGCAAATTCTCGGCATCGTTTAAGGAGAAAACTACGTTTCCGTGTCCTGTCATGTGAATAAAAGGGTAGAACGCCAAATCCGGACTTCCAACATCTACATAAGGCACGTCTTTGGAAATGGTTGTTCCCAGATTCGTGTTTGAAAATTGGATCAAATTCGGTAATGCCGTTGGATTCGCATAATAATCGCCGCCGCCACTGTATTTCAGAACAGCAACCTGGTAAGTTCCCTGGGCGTAGCTGAAAACGCCGGAAAGCAATGCGAATATAAATGCCAATTTCTTCATTATCCGTGTATTTGTAGAACAACGGCAACCATTCCGGCCGTTT
>CBFGMW010000457.1:0-2938 GCA_965649925.1 uncultured Fluviicola sp. | reverse complement strand
CTGGAATTCGGAAACCTGGCCTGATGATCGTTTTTAGAATTGAAAGGGAAAAACACCTTGACACTACACTTCAGGGTATTGGCGCTGCAATGTCTAAAGGTTTCCGGTGGAACAGCTTTAACACAAAACTGATTTACACCGCAGAAAGCAGAGCATTAGCTACCCTGGAAATATCAGTGCACTTAGATTTGAATGAAGATTTGCCAATTGACAGATATTACGTCGAAATTGAAATTCCCGACAGCATCACTATTCTAGAAGTGCATATTGGTGACCTGCCGGAGAACTGGAATGCCAAACCACCAACTATGACAACGCAAATAATCGGTGATGATTTTGTGAAGTACAATGCAGCCGCAGTATTAAAAGTTCCCAGTAGCATTGTTCCCGGGGAATTCAATTATCTTATCAACCCCAATCACCGCGATTCAAAGAAAATCAAAGTCTTAAGAGTTTCGAAAATGGATTTCGATTCCAGATTTAAACTGGTCCTTCCAAAAGCAACTAATGACTAACTTTACAACATGGAAGAAATCGTAAATAAAGTTGCCGGCAGCGGATTAATCCAGGTTGATTTACTGGATTATTTACCAAAAAACTCAGATATTATTCCGTTCGATTTTGCCCCTTTTTTATGGGAAGGATTAGTGCTTCGTGAAAAAGAATTCAGAGCAAACCTGAAAGAACATAATTGGTCGGTATACGAAAACAAAGTAGTTTATTTATTTTGTTCAACAGATGCTATTCTGCCATCGTGGGCATTTCTTTTAGTGAATTCCTATTTATCTCCAATTGCCAGGTTAACAGTTGCAGGAAATCAAAACGATGCAAAACAAGCAGCTTTGATTCAAACGATCAACGAATTGGATTTGAATCAGTTTACAGATGGAAAATTGATTGTGAAAGGCTGCAGTGAATTACCGGATTCTCCAAATGCCATGATCACATTCTTCTCACGTGTTCAGACAGTTTGTTCGTCCATAATGTTTGGGGAACCATGTTCGACAGTTCCGATTTTCAAGCGAAAGAAGTAATTCATTCGTAATTATTCAAGGCTTTTTTATAACGCTCCAACACCCGATTTCTGGCAAACGTATGCTCCACAATTGGCTCCGGATATTTATTCGTTCCGAACTCGGGAACCCATTTTTTGATGTATTCAAATTTCGGATCAAATTTTTGCTGCTGACTTGTAGGATTGAAAACCCTGAAATACGGCGCAGCATCATTTCCGCTTCCGGCAGCCCATTGCCAGCCGCCAACGTTACTCGCCAGTTCAAAATCGAGAAGTTTCTCAGCAAAATAGCGTTCTCCCAATCGCCAGTCATGAAGTAAATGTTTGGTTAAAAAACTGGCAACTACCATTCGAACACGGTTATGCATGAAACCCGTTGCGTTCAACTCCCGCATCCCGGCATCAACAAGCGGATAACCGGTTTTCCCTTCACACCAAGCGGTAAATTGCTCTTCGTTATATTCCCACTCTATTTTGTCGTACTGTTTCTTAAAAGCTTCATTTACGGTTCCGGGAAAATGGAACAAGATCATTTGATAGAAATCGCGCCAGATCAATTCCTTCAGATAAGTTTCATTGTACTCCAAAGCAAAACAAACCAACTCCCGGATGGAAATCGTCCCGAAACGCAGATGCAGGCTCAAACGGCTTGTCCCTTCAATTGCCGGAAAATCTCTTTGCTCCGTATACTTTGAAACAATGGCTTTTGGAAAAGTATCAGACCGGAATTCATGAAACGGCTCATCTTCAAATCCAAGTTCAGCCAGCGATGGGATTGCTGTTTCTCCCGATTTGACCAATGCACTCAAATAGTTTTCAGTCGGATACGATTTTACATAAAATTCATTCAGTTTCTCACGCCACCTTCTCATATAAGGCGTGTAAACAGTATAGGGCGTATTATCCGCCTTTGCAATTTCCGATTTTTCAAAAATCACCTGGTCTTTAGCTCCAAAAAACTGACAATTAAGTACTGATAATTGCTGGGTAATATTCTTGTCACGCGATTGCGCAAGCGGTTCATAATCACGATTGGTAAATACCTCATTGATTTTCAGTTCTTTTACCAGCCGGGGTAAAATTTCCTGTGGATCACCATGAAGAACAAGTAAATTCGCGCCTGATTTCCGGTATTCAGATTGCAGAGCAACAATTTTCCGGTGAATAAAAATTACACGTTGATCGTTTTTGGGAAGTGCTTGTAAAATTGTCGTATCAAAAATGAAAATGGGATAAACCTCGTGTCCGCTTTTGAGTGCTTTGAACAATCCGGCATTGTCATGAATCCTTAAATCGCGCCGGTGCCAGAAAAGTGATTTTCCCATTCCTTTATGCTAAAGCCAGGTATGAAGAACCGCCAGAACCGTTGTTGCAAAACCGAGAATTGTTCCTATCAACGTCATACGGGTTCTCTTTCTCAAATAAACCAATGAGCAGAACAAGACGGAAAAGACCCCGATAATTAAACTGATCGTACTGATCATGCTTAAGATATGTTCGTATTGCAGGCGTGTGCTGTTGGTAAATTCGTTGTCCTGAATCGCCAGGTTCCCATTGAGATTATTCAGATATGGCACAATCCCGAATTGATTGTAACAAACGAGTAAAAACCCTACAATACTGATAAAAAACCCAATGGCCGAAAGCGCTCTCATAACGTAAATCTATTCAAAAATAATGATTCTGCTGAAATGCACTCATCAGATGGAATATAAAGACTCGGATACTTTTTTTCCGTACTGAGTAATGATGATTTTGAACCAAGAAGTGAATTGTTCCGGAGTTGCTGCAATTTCTTCTTCCAGTTCTTGCAGTGAAACAAAACGGGCATCTGCGACTTCCGCTAAATTGTAGTTGCCATGGGCATTGTACCTACCAACCAAAACATGATCAAATTCGTGCTCAGTTAAATCAGACCCAACA
>CBFGMW010000456.1:0-2943 GCA_965649925.1 uncultured Fluviicola sp. | reverse complement strand
CGGCGCCGGGAAACAGGCCGTCGCTCACACGCAGGTTGGAGGGACCTTCGAGCTCGCACTCGTAAAGCAGCACGCTCGCCCTATTCGAACATTCGTAATATTCTCCGCCAAATGTTCTGGCACCTTCTACTTTCGAGAAATTCAGGTAATTGGTGTAGCCGTTATCTGTTTGCCCGCTGCGCTGATTATAGGAAAACTGTCCCTGTCCGAAGAGCGCATACATCCTGTTTTTTGTCAGAACCTGGAATTCAGCGGAACTTACATTCGACAAAGCATTTACCTCCGGACGGAAAACATTCGAATTAATGAACGAAACGGAATTATTGTTCTTCAGATTTTGGCTCAAAACAAACACATTGTAGTTTGATGTCGGATGTGATAGAATTTCGTGTCTATTCCCAAGTGAATCTTCGTATTCGATATTTGTTTGTTTCTCAATGGCGTTGAAAACTCCGATACCCAGCCCGCTTTTTGTTCTTCCGGAAATTTTTGTGGCATTTACCAATTGTGCCAGATTGGGAGCATTGGTAATTTTATTTCCTGTTTCCTGCAAAGAATCTGCCCGGTGGCCATAAAGTGTATTATCACCTATTCGGCGTGAGTAAAATATATCTCCTATTCCGAAAAGATCCATTCCTTCAAGGAAAAACGGCCGGTTTTCGTTGTAACGCACTTCAAAAGGAGAAAGATTCAGCACCAGATTATCAGAAACCGTTTGGCCAAAATCAGGTACCAGCGTAGCATCCAGCGTAAAAGCCTCACTTAAACCGAGTTTCATATCCATTCCAAAACGCGGCCGCACAGCCCATTCCTGCGCTCCGGTTTGGTCGTTGTAATAATTCTCTAAATAGGTTGTCCCATAAGGCGAAAACGACAAACGGAGAGGCGAATTCAGTTTCGTAAGATTTGTCAGCTCTCCTGATTGTGCCAGCTCTCCATACACTTGCGGGTCAACCGGTGCCCAATAGGCAACTTCCCTGTTTCTCCTGACTTGACGTTTATAATTAATTTTCCAATGCTGGATTTCCTCCATCGTGAACCGAAGCTGTGTAAGTGGAATTTTCATTTCTACAATCCAGCCGATATCAGTCAGTTTCACTTTGCTTTTCCAAACTGCATTCCAGGTAAAATCCGCATCATTCTGACTTCTGATAGCGTCGATCTCAACTCCAGCCGCCGTTACAAAAAATGAAAAGCCATTTTGACCGGCACCGTATGGATCAATCAGAATTCCAAACCAGTCAGCATTTCCATAATCGTCGCGCTGCGAAAGCGGACACATTAATGAATCGGGATGCGGATCGTTCAGGATAGCACCTATGTAAATTGCTTCGTCGTCATAAACAAACATGACTTTCGATTCAAATTTCGATAAGTTTCCTACCGTAGGGAAATTCACAATGAATGAATCAGCCACATCTGCTTTTGACCAGATTTTCTCAGATAAATCGCCGTCCAGTGTAATTACTCCTTCATTTCTCAATGCGCTGACAGATTTCTGCGCAGCGGCAAAAAAAACCACAGAAAGGCTAAGTATGAGTACAAGAAGGGTTTTCACGGCTTAAAATTGGTTATTTCTGAACGAATTAGCATTGTTTGTTATTCGAAAAAATGAATTAATTTTCTCTCGCATGAAAACTGGTATACTCATTTCTTTCGCTGTTTTTTTTTCAGCTTACGGAAAAGCACAAGCCGATATGACTCTTTGGAAAGATTCAGTGATCGGAGCAATCTACAATCCCGCTACGAAAAATGTAGCCTTCGGAAAGAAAGACAAGCAGGAAGTTTATCATATTTTCATTTCAGATTCGGCAGGGAACAATGCAAAACCACTGACTTACCCCGGGTGGCAGGAAGATCGCCATCAATGGGCAGAAGAATGGCATCCTTCAGGTGAATACCTGTTTTGTTACGTTGAGAAAAATGAATATGTGAAAGAGAAAAAACACAAGCGTAAATCAGTTGATGCAACTCCCGGATACGGAGCTTATGTAGATTTATGGCTGATCAAAAAGGATGGTTCCAAAGCATGGAAGATTCTTGATCTGCCCAATTCCTACAATTCGGGAATTATACACTCTGCCATTTCCCCTGACGGAACCAAATTTGCCTGGAGCGAAAGAACACTTGCTCCGAAATTCGGGAACATGAATTTAATTGCCGGAGGTTATGTTATGCGTATTGCTGATATAATTCTGGATTCAGTACCGCATTTAGCAAATATCAAAACCTTTAAGCCGGGGAACCTTGATGCCTGTAATGAACTGGACGGAATTTCTCCTGACAACACACTCATCAGTTTTTATTCCACATTTGAAACCAAAAACATTGTTACAACACCAATTTATACATTGAACGTTGAAACAGGAGAAATCAAACGGCTCACAACCGAATCCTTTGCCCAGGCAGCAACTTTCACTGCAAACGGAAAACAACTGGTTTATATGACCGGAGCCGGATGCGAACGATTCCCCATGGAAATCCAGGGAGCAGATTGGTGGATCATGGATGTTGACGGAACCAACAAACAACGGTTAACTTATATGAATCTAAAAGATCACCCACAATCTGTTAATCATTACCGACTTGCCGGATCTTTAAGTTTTGTTGACGAAACACATTTTCTTGGCGGGGTTATGACACATCCGTTTGGTCTGACGGGGTATACGGCGATTGTTGATATTTCGAAGTATCTGAAAATGTAGTCTCAGAGAAACCCGCAGATCATTGAGCGGCTTGTAGTGAGCTTGTCGAAGTGAGTCGACATAAATCCTGTGCTAAGACATCTAAATCTTAAAACTGCAATAACGTTGCCCTTTCTCAGGATTCAGCAACGCTTGCAATTTACTATTGAAAACAACCCGCTTGCGTTTCGCCACCGGAACACCATAAGTCTGATAGAAATACTTCGTTTGGTTGCAAACAACTTCCCATCCGTATTTC
>CBFGMW010000455.1:0-2943 GCA_965649925.1 uncultured Fluviicola sp. | reverse complement strand
GTTTGTCCCCTTCGAAGCCTTGCTTCTCTTGTTTCATATTTGAAATAAACTGATCAAACAAATAGCGTGAATCATGCGGACCTGCAGATGCTTCAGGATGATATTGAACTGAGAATATTTTCTTCCCTTTAACTCGCATACCGGCAATGGTATTGTCATTCAGATGAATGTGTGTTACTTCAATTTTATCTTGAGCTTCTATACTTTCATGTGTAATCACGAATCCGTGATTCTGAGATGTAATTTCACCTTTACCGGTAAGTAGGTTCTTGATCGGGTGATTGATTCCGCGGTGTCCGTTAAACATTTTGGCAGTTTTCAATCCCTGGCTCAAGCCCAGGATCTGATGTCCGAGACAAATTCCAAAAATAGGAGTATTTCCTTCAACAAGTTGTTTTACCAATTCAATTTCCTGAGGCATTGCAGCCGGATCACCAGGGCCATTTGACAAGAGGATTCCCGTTGGATTGAACGATTTGATCTCTGCAACCGTAGTTCCCATCGGGAACACTTTTACGTATGCACCTCTATCAACCAAACAACGGATTATATTGCGTTTCACTCCGTAATCAAGCAATGCAACACGCAAAACACTTGAGGAGTCACCACTTTCGTACGAAATTTTGGTTGCTACTTTTGAAGAAAGTTCCATTCCGTCCATGGATGGAACTTCTTTTACTTTTTGGATCAGAACTGTTTCATCCAAAATTTCAGATGAAATAATTGCGTTCATTGCTCCTTTGTGTCGAATATGACGAACGAGAGATCGTGTATCAATATCTGTAATCCCAACTGTATTATTCTTAACCAGGTAGTCGTTCAAATTTGAAGACGCGCTTGCCCGGGAATAGGTTGAAGAAAATTTCTTTGTTACCAAACCGGCAATCTTAACTGATTCGGATTCGATTTCCTCATCATGCACACCGTAATTACCGATGTGTGAAGTTGTCATAATGAGCAATTGGCCAAAATAAGATGGATCGGTAAATACTTCCTGGTAACCAGTCATTCCTGTATTAAAGGCAATTTCACCAGTTGTTGTCCCTATTTTACCTGTAGCCAAACCGCGAAATACGGTTCCATCTTCCAGAACGAGGAGCGCAGTTGAGCGTTCTTCCATAAATTATTTTTTTTGCAAAATTACAGCTTTCATTTTGAAACCCATGCATAGGGGTTAATAAAAAAGGGTATCCGTTAATAACTGGATACCCTTTTTATTTCTTAAAAGAAAAACTTCATGATTACTCTTCCGTTTTCTCTTCTGTTTCGTTTGTTGTTTCTTCAGCCGGTGCCTCTGGTGCAGCCTCTTCAGCTTTTACTTCTTCAACAACTTCAGCCTCTACAGTTTCAGTAGCCTCTGCAGCCGGAGCAGCATCTGTTTTCTTAGTTGCAGCAGCACCACCACGACGAGAACGACGTGTAGTTGTTTTCTTCTCACCTGCCGTGTAAACTTCGTTGAAGTCAACCAGCTCGATCATACACATTTCAGCGTTATCTCCTAAACGGTAACCTGTGCGAATGATACGTGTGTATCCTCCCGGACGGTCAGCAACCTTAGGAGCAACTGAACGGAACAATTCGGTAACAGCTTCTTTACTTTTCAAGTAAGAGAATACAGTACGACGATTGTGTGTAGTGTCGTCTTTTGATTTTGTAATAATCGGTTCTACATAAACACGTAAAGCTTTAGCTTTCGCGATTGTAGTTGAAATACGCTTGTGCTCAATTAAAGAGCAAGCCATGTTAGATAGCATTGCCGCTCTGTGAGCAGTCTTTCTACCTAAATGATTGAATTTTTTACCGTGTCTCATTTTTTTTGAAATTTCGTAAGTAACGGTTAGTAAGAACTATAATCGCATTGTTCTTACCACCTATTACGACATTATTAAATTGTATTTGCGATTCTAGTCTTTATCTAATTTGTACTTAGCTACGTTCATACCGAAGTTCAAACCTTTCGAATCAACTAAGTCTTCCAACTCAGTTAATGATTTTTTACCGAAATTACGGAACTTCAATAGGTCGTTTTTGTTGTAAGAAACAAGATCACCTAGTGTTTCAACGTCTGCTGCTTTCAAACAGTTAAGCGCACGAACCGAAAGGTCCATATCAACTAACTTCGTTTTCAACAATTGACGCATATGCAATGACGTTTCATCGAACTCTTCAGTTTCAGATTTCACTTCACTATCTAAAGTAATGCGCTCATCAGAGAACAACATAAAGTGGTGAATTAATATCTTAGCTGCTTCTTTCAATGCATCTTTCGGGTGAATAGATCCGTCAGTTGTCAATTCCAAAACCAATTTTTCGTAGTCCGTTTTTTGTTCTACACGGTAATTTTCAATCGTGTATTTAACGTTTACAATCGGAGTAAAGATTGAGTCAACGAAGATCACTCCAAAAGGAGCATTGTTGTTTTTGTTCTCTTCAGCCGGCAAGTAACCACGACCTTTAACGATCGTAAGTTCCAATTCCAACTTCACTGAAGATTCCATGTTGCAAATCACAAGATCCGGGTTTAAAACCTGGAAACCTGAAGTGAATTTACCCAAGTCACCTGCAGTAAGTGTATCCTGACCAGAGATAGAAACTACAACCGTTTCATTATCTGTACCATCGATTTGTTGTTTGAAACGAACTTGTTTCAGGTTCAAAACGATTTCTGTAACGTCTTCAACTACACCTTTCAATGTTGCGAATTCATGGTCAGCACCTTCGATGCGTACTGATGAAATTGCATAACCTTCCAATGAAGAAAGTAAGATACGACGCAATGCGTTTCCTACAGTGATACCATAACCTGGTTCAAGCGGGCGGAACTCAAATTGTCCCTTACGCTCGTCAGACTGGATCATAATTACCTTGTCAGGTTTTTGAAAATCTAAAATTGCCATTTTGTTTTTCTTCTTTTTAATTGTTTTGCAGTTGCGCGGTATGAGA
>CBFGMW010000454.1:0-2944 GCA_965649925.1 uncultured Fluviicola sp. | reverse complement strand
AACAATCCGCTTCATTTCCTCCTGGAAATCGAGATTCAATAATTTATCCGCCTCATCTAATACCAACAGCTTAACGTCACTGAGATGTACTGCGTTAGATTCAGCCAATTCGATCAATCTTCCGGGAGTTGCAACCAGGATATTCACTCCCATCATGGCCTTCATCTGCGGATTGATGGAAACACCACCGTAAACCGCTTTCACTTTCAAAGGTTCCGGAAATGAACGGGCAAATGTTTTAAACACTTCTTCTACCTGGATTGCCAATTCGCGGGTAGGGACAATGATTAATGATTGAATGTGCCGGTTTTTAGCTTTCTTCTCATTCGCAAGCAGTGTTAAGATCGGAAGAACATAACTGGCCGTTTTTCCCGAACCTGTTGGAGCAATCCCCAAAACGTCTTTCCCTGTTAAAATTGCCGGAAATGCGATTTCCTGAATTGGGTACGGACGTTCGTATTTCAATTCGGTTAAGGCTTGGACTAAAAATGGCGATAAGCCGAAAGAAGAAAATGACATTTGACTATTTTGAAGCTCAAAGGTAAGACGTTTAAGCTTTCAAAGGTTAAACTTCTAAAATGTACTGAAGTCTGTATAAAAATATTGTTTACGGCTGAAACAGATTGCTGAACGGAACCTGGTTCAGCTTGAAAGTCAGAACGACTCCGTGCCGCGAAATAAACGGATTCTCATAAGAAGTCAACGGATAACTGTAGCGATAATGAATGTAAAAGAAATTATTGAAAGAAACTCCAACTTTTCCACCGATCCTGAAATCGTTTTTATCATTATGTTCGAAAAACAGGTGAAAATCAGGTGATGTTTCTTCTATATTCAGCCCCAGATCTATGCGTTGACCAAGCGCTGAAATGTGGTTGTAAAACAAACCTGTTACTGTTCCGTCGACCGTATAATTCAGGCGTCTTCCACCAATTTTATAACGAAAAGATTCAGAAATAAAGTTGGCACCGAAACCAATGCTGTGCGCTGTCAAATAGGAATATTCCAAATGAAATCCATACCCGGTGTAATCATACAAAGTATATTCCCAAATGTAATATCCACCGTTCGGATGCGGAAAAGCACAATCACAGTTTGGAACGTTGAGGCTGTCGACCCAACGGCCACCAAGACGTTCTTCCCACTTTCGAACTTCCTTCTGAAAATCTTTTCTGTGATCGAAATCTGCACGAAGATAATTCCAGTAAGCGCAATATCCGCATTCTGAACTGTCGTAAGCAACTCCCAATAAATCAAACGTGGGAATGTTAGCGATAATTTGCTGCATGGCAGAATAAGCTACATCGGCAACGGTATAATATCCGCCAAAATTCGGAACAGGAGCTTTTGTTAAAGTTGTGTCTGCTAATTTATTTATTAGCGACGGAACCATTTTCTTTCCTTCTGTAACCGCTTTCCAAAAAAAACGATCACCGCAGCCTTCCGAATAGTTACTAAAGACAGTATCAGAACAAGAATAAGGAACATCCGTAACGAAAGTCAGGCTGTCTGCAATTTTCTCCAAATAAGCTTTTTCTGAACTTCGTTGAGCAGCAATTCCGAAAGGAAGAAAAACAATGAAATACTTAAACCAGGTCATACAGCAGGTTTTACTAATGACAAATTACAACTCTTAAGTGATAATCGGAAGCATACTTACAACTTCGGGCAACTCGTTCAGCGTGCGAATACGCGGTACATTTCGTTCTTTTTTATACCTGTGTTCCGGATCAAAATGAATCGCTGTCCAACCTGCATTCAGTGAACCAATTACATCTGCTTTGAAATCATCGCCAATCATAATTGCCTGGTTGGGCTTGCAGCCTGTTAAACGTTCGGCTTCACGATAAATCTCTTTGTTTGGCTTTGTGAAACCAATGTCCTCCGAGCACAAAATCACATCGAAGTATTTTCGCAGATCGCAATTCTGTAATTTTCGTTCCTGCACCTCGCGGAATCCGTTGGTAATAATATGTAGCTGGTATTCGTTGTTCTTGAATTCCCGGAGCATTTCATGAGCGAACGGAAAAATAGCCGTTTGATTCGGAGATAATTCCAAATAACCCTGGCTCATACGCATGGCTGTTGATTCATCCTGAATCCCGAATTTGGCAAGTGCCTTTACAAAACGGGAATCGCGTAATTCTTCTTTTGAGATTTTTCCTTTCCCATACTGGTGCCACAATTCTGCATTGATAATTCCGTAATGATGGTGAAAATGAAGAAAATGCTCTATATGTTTACCCAAATCCAATTCCTGGTAGAGCACCGATAAGGCGGTTTGAGAATTTCTTTCGAAATCCCAGAGTGTTCTGTCGAGATCGAAAAAAAGTTGTCGTACTTTCATTAAAACAGCGCTTTAATTCCGTAGGAAAGCCCGGTTGTAATCATTCCGTTCACACAAATCCCCAATAAGATCAATGGAAATGTTCGTTTTTCTTTTCCATAGAATTTCGCTGCAACAATAGAACCAACAGGAACTGATAAGAACAAAGGAGCATAAAATGCAATCCCAAAAATCCCTAAACTACGTTTCAATTTTACGATAATCTTATTAAAGCGGGTGAATTTCGGTTTGTATTTTAATGGAGTTCCATTTGTAATAGATTGATGTAACAAAGCTTTTCGTTTTTTGTGTGCGCGAATCATGAAAAACTCGCTCGAAAAATAAAAGATAAACGCTGCCAAAAACGCTCCGGCAACACACGAAAAATAGGTTTCAAAAAAATTCAATTTCATAGCCGGCCCGCCAGCCGTTGGGACGCGATCACGTGCTGTCCCGCCGACAACATCGGGCCGATTCAATCGGCGCATCAGGAAACTGGGGCGTGGCAGCACATCATCGCGATGATGCTGCAAGGCGAGTATTACCAGACGGACGCATATCGGCCGTGGATGACCGTCGACGTTCGCGACGACGCGGACTGCCACATCGGATTACTCG
>CBFGMW010000453.1:0-2968 GCA_965649925.1 uncultured Fluviicola sp. | reverse complement strand
CGCCTGATGAGACACCAGGTCAATTTCCTTCAATAATTCACGGTAAGAATCCGGTTCACAGATATCTGCCTTTACAAAACGATAATTCGGATTCGCTTCCAAACGTTTCACATTACTTTCCAAACCTGTGCTCAGATCGTCCAGAACAGTAACATGTGCGCCTAATTCAAGAAGCGCTTCAGATAAATTAGAGCCAATAAAACCGGCACCACCAGTCACCAAAACCCGCTTACCGGCGAGTGACTGAACAACTGATGGAAAAGGTTTAAACATTATTTCGCGTAGTTAACCGATCTTTTTTCACGAATTACCGTGACTTTCACCTGTCCGGGATAAGTCATTTCCGTTTGAATCTTTTGAGAGATTGCAAAAGAAAGTTCATCAGCACGTAAGTCGGTTACTTTTTCACTTTCAACTAAAACACGTAACTCCCGACCAGCCTGAATAGCATAAGCTGAATTAACTCCGTCGTACGACAGAGCCAGATTCTCAAGATCTTTAATACGCTTGATATACGATTCAACAACCTCGCGGCGAGCTCCAGGACGTGCTCCTGAAATGGAGTCACAAATTTGGACGATCGGCGAGATCAATGATGTCATTTCTATTTCATCGTGGTGGGCTCCAATTGCGTTCAATACATCTGGTTTTTCACCAAACTTCTCAGCAATTTTCATTCCCAGGATAGCATGCGGCAATTCTGGTTCTTCGTCCGGAACTTTACCAATATCATGGAGTAATCCGGCACGTTTTGCAACTTTCACGTTCAACCCTAATTCAGCTGCCATAATAGCACAAAGATTTGCTACCTCGCGGCTGTGCTGCAATAAGTTTTGGCCGTAAGACGAACGGTATTTCATACGTCCTACCATACGGATGAGTTCCGGATGCAAACCATGAATTCCTAAATCGATGCAAGTTCTGCGGCCTGTTTCTGCAATTTCCTCCTCTAAAGATTTCTTTGTTTTGGCAACCACCTCTTCAATACGAGCCGGGTGGATACGTCCGTCGGAAACCAATTGATGCAAAGCCAAACGCGCAATTTCTCTGCGAACCGGGTCGAAACAAGAAAGAATAATTGCTTCCGGTGTATCATCAACAATAATCTCAACTCCTGTTGCAGCTTCCAAAGCACGAATATTACGTCCTTCACGACCAATGATTCGACCTTTTACTTCATCCGAGTCAATATTAAAAACAGAAACAGCATTTTCAACTGCCTGCTCTGATGCTACACGCTGAATCGTTTGAATAACAATTCGTTTTGCTTCACGGTTTGCATTCAATTTAGCTTCTTCGGTAATTTCTTTGATGTGGACCATTGCTGAAGTACGGGCTTCATCTTTCAATGATTCCATCAACAGGTTTTTAGCGTCTTCAACAGACATTCCTGTAATTTTCGTCAACTCAGCAACACGTTTCTGGTGCATTTTATCCAATTCCTGGTTACGAACTTCGTTTACAGCAATTTTAGCATCCAGTTCAACCTGAAGTTTCTCCGCGTCTTTTTCTTTACGGGATAATTCTTCGATTTTCTGGTTAAGTGTTTTCTCTTTCCCTTTTGTTTTGTCTTCCCAGGATTGAACACGGCGTTCACGCTCTTTCACCGCTTCTTCATGTTCTTCTTTCAGTTTCAAAAAGCGTTCTTTCGCTTCAATGATCTTGTTTTTCTTTAATGCTTCCGCATCAATTTCGGCTTCTTTGATGATCTGCTCTTTGCGTTTTTTGAGAATCACATTCTGTAAAACAAAAGTGACGGCTCCACCTGCAACTAGCCCGATCAGCGCCCATACTATTCCAAATTCCATAATTATAACTATATAAATTTATGCTTTTGGACAAATTACGTCAACCGATAAAAGAAGTGATCTGATTTCAAGCGATAGAGTCCAGTTCATCTGCCAGTTTCTTCAGTGCCTGAGCGGTTTCTGTAAAATCTACAGAAGTTGAAGGAGCAGTATTGGAAGTAGTGTTTTTACTTCCTTTGGACGACAGCTGTAAGGCTGTCATTGCTAATAAATCTTGCATATCGCGTACAGCAAAGTTATCCTGTAACTGTTTGATTGCTTTATTTATATCCTCGGCAGCGGTTTTCACACGCGTTACTTCAGACTCTAAAACAGTCAGGGGATATGTTCGCCCCGCAACAACTACTTTTAAAGACACCTTACTCATTCGCTATTTTTAATTGTTGAATGCAGAAATCAATTTCTTTCACCAAAGCATCCACATCCAAATCGTTCATCTGAACAGGAGCCGGTTCACGCTCTTCGGTCAATTTAGCGGTCAATTCTTCATAATCAAGCTGTAACTTACTTAGTTCATCAGTTTGATTCTCAACCACCTCATTCAGACGTGAGACTTCTGCCAATAGCGATCCGGAACGTTCACGCTCAGTTACCAACATGGTATTTAAGTGTTGAACCTTCGCTTGAATACGATCGATATATGCCTTTATCTCAGAGGTCATCCAATAAGCTTTTGTACAAAATTAGTAGCTTCCACCAATTAAACAAGTTTTCGACTCGTTTTAGGCAAAAGCATTGTTTTTCCTCCTAAAAAAAGAAGGAATATGAACTACCTTTTTAAGGTTAGATTACTGCTTGAACCTGTATCATTTCGCTTCAGTGTAATCGAATTCTTTTTGATTTCACTTACCTGCCAATCGTCGGCAATGTACTCCAGTCCCCCCTCGGGCAGGAAACTCAGATACAGAATACAAGGATTACGGTCTAAACCAGTTTCCCAGCTTCCATGAGAAGAAAAACCTGAAGCCGTTACAGCAACGCTGCCATCTTCATCAAAAGTAAATTTATACCCTTCGTAATTTTCTATTACGGATTGTCCTTCAATAGTAAAAGAAGTCATTGCCCAGGAACCTTCCGGCAAAACTTTTTTCACGCGACGTGGAGTCGTATGCTTCGAACAAGAAACTGCCACAAAGAACAGTACTGTTAGTGAAGCAAAA
>CBFGMW010000452.1:0-2969 GCA_965649925.1 uncultured Fluviicola sp. | reverse complement strand
CCTTATGTGAATTTAGTCAGATAAAATTTGGATATATTAAAACCTTAGAATACGCAGAGCACGCGGAGAGAAAATGCATGCCGATAAGCTTGAATTCCAAAACTTTGCGTCCTGCGCGGGAGAATTGACTAGATAGAAGCAAGAACAATAGACTCAGCTACTTCCGGAGTGATTTTCTGAGATTCTCCCAAAGCCATCCATCCGCGTTGTGTAAATCGTTCCTTTACAATAGCGGCACTGTTTGCGTAATCAGTTGTATAATCGGAAATTTTTGTTGCAACACCCAAAGAATGGAAGAATTGTTCTGTTTTGGCAATAGCTTCACGAGCAATTTCATCTTCCGTCCCGCTTAAGTTCCAAACGCGTTTTCCGTATTGGGTCAATTTTGCTTTTTTGCTTTCAAATGTTGCTTCGTATAAACGAGGCGCAATAATGGCAAGTGTTTGAGCGTGATCAATTCCATGAAGTGCAGTTAGTTCATGTCCAATCATGTGGGTTGCCCAATCGGTTGTTACCCCGCAGCGTAATGTTCCGTTCAATGCCTGGTTGGCACAATACATCAGTTGTGATGCAAGTTCGTAATCGGCCGGATTTGCAACCACGGCTTCTCCTATTTCAATCAATGTCGACAAAATTCCTTCTGCAAAACGCTCCTGCAATTTGTTTTCACCGACAAACGTGAGGTATTGTTCTGTTGTATGGGTAAAAGCATCAATTACTCCGTTTGCCAATTGTCGTTTTGGAAGAGTTGCCACGAAAGTTGGGTCGAGGAGGGCGAAAAGCGGAAAGAAAAGAGGTCCGCCCATCGTTCGTTTCTCCTTTAGTTCCGATCTGCTGATAACTGCTCCTGAATTGGATTCGGAACCTGTTGCCGGAATAGTCAGAATACATCCGAAAGGAACGGCTGTTGTAAAAACTTTCCCAGGTTCTCTTAAAAGAACTTCCCACGGATCGCCGGCGTAACCAACCGCTCCGGAAATAAATTTCGTTCCGTCAATTACCGAACCACCGCCAACTGCGAGAATAAACAGAATATTGTTTTCGCGAATATATTCCACTGCGCGCATTAAGGTGCTAAACTCCGGATTAGCTTCAATTCCGCCGAAAAAGTGAAGTTGATAACTGCTAAGTTCTGCCTTTAGCTTGTCCAGAAATCCTGATCGTTCAATTGACCCGCCACCGTATGTGATCAGAATTCGGTTGTCTTTGCAATGTTTCTGCAACTGCGCTTTGACAGCCGGCAATTGATCCTTCCCGAAAATAAGAGTGGTTGGTTGCGTTATTTCGAAATTGTTCATGATTACGGATATAAATGAAGAAGCATAAAGTTACTGCGAAAGTAGCTTAAAAATATACCTTGGTAAATTTTTTCTGAAATCTTTTGGCTAAATGAAAAATGCACTTAACTTTGCGGTTTAACCAAATGGTTAAACCAAATAATCAGTATGGGAACAGAAGACGGAAAAACAGAAGAAAAGATCCTGGAGGCGGCCAAGATTGTCTTCATGAAATATGGCCTGTATGGTGCAAGGATGCAGGATATTGCTGATACAGCAGGAATCAACAAGGCGCTTTTACATTATTATTTCAGAAGTAAAGAGAAATTGTTCGATGCGGTTTTTGAAGGTGCTTTGGAGAAATATTTTGATCAGATGACTGTGATCGGAGATCTTTCCCTGCCGCTTACGGAGCGCGTTCATCAATATATCGACAATGTTTTTCAGTTCTACATGGAATATCCTCAGATGTCGATTTTCATTATCAAAGAGATTTCCATTAATCCGGAATTGTTTCGTGCAAAAGTGGAAGGATTAAAGAAAAAGAAAAACACGATGCTCATCCCGGCATTAAACGAGGCTATTGAAAAAGGGGAGATTTCCGATTTAAATCCGATTATTTTCCTCGTAAATCTTCATTCATTATGTGCTTATCCTTTCCTGGCATCGCCCATTTTTAAGGCAATGATGAAAAAATCCGGATACAAATGGTCGGAAGACAGCATTGATCAAATCAAACAGTCGGTGAAAGACTTCGTTTCCTACAAATTAAAACAAACAAACAAATGAAAATGCGTACATTATTAACCGGCTTGATATTGCTTGCGGCATCTTCAGGTTTTGCTCAATCCATTTCACTGGATTCCTGCATCGCCTGGTCGAAAGCAAACTATCCGGCCATCAAACTTAACCAAGTGACTCTGCTTCAGGCAAAAGAGAACGAGAAAGCCATTCGTGAAAATTGGCTGCCAAAAGTAAATTTCCAGGGACAAGCTACGTACAATACAGAAGTTGTTGCATTTGATTTTCCTGGAATGGATATTTCCTTCCCGCATGATGCATACATGACTTCATTGAGTGTGGAGCAGGTGTTGATTGACGGCGGAACCACTAAATCTCAAAAAAATATTGAGGCAATTAATACGCAATTGGAGATTCAGAGAAACGAAGTGGATTTGTATAAAATTGTGGAACGTGTCAATCAGTTGTATGTGAATATTCTTTTGGGTCGTGAAAACGTAAAAATCCTTGAACTGTATAAACAGGATCTGAACAATCGTTTTACCAATATGAAGGTGGCTGTTCAGAACGAAACAGTTTTGGAAAGTACACTGGATGAATTGGAAGCCGAGATTCTGAAAACAGATCAAAACCTGATAGAATCGAAATATAACTTGGCGGGTTTATACAGCTCATTAACCCTGTTCATCAACAAGAAAGTAGATGAAAACACTGTTATGATTGAAACCCCGATTGGTGGTAAAACGGCAATAGTGCAAATCTCACGTCCGGAATTACGCATGTTTGATTTGCAAACTAAATTGCTGGATGAGCGTTTCTCGCTTACCAATGCCTATGCTTTGCCACGTGTGAGTGTTGGTGTTGCCGGGAATTATGGTCGACCAGGCCCTAACTTCCTTAACCAGGAGCTACGTTTCTTCGGAAGTGCCAATTTAACGGTTCGCTGGAATG
>CBFGMW010000451.1:0-2974 GCA_965649925.1 uncultured Fluviicola sp. | reverse complement strand
CCGCGACTAAATAGCCGAATTTATTCAAAAGCTGTTCCGAGCATTTTATGGATCAATCCACCAATAATCGGAATTTGTTTTTTCTCACCGTTACTTGCAGCAATTACTCCCATTATCCAGAGCGCTAAAAGCCCGCCAAACAATCCGAGTTGGATTAAAACCATAAGAATCCAGCCTATACCCGGTATAAAGAACAAGATCATTCCAAGGATCATATATACAATACTGCTGCCAAAGCCAAAAATGATCAACCCAAGCATCTGACGTAAGTGAAAAGCACCAAACAACTTCTCTTCGCCCTTCTTTTCACCGTTCATAACAAGCGCAATGATCCAACCAATTAAGGTCATATACGCAACAATACCAACGGTTTTATCCAATTCCTGTCGTGTTTCAATTTCCATAGCTTCAATTTTAAAAACAAACTAATCTAATAAAAATCAAATAGATAATGCTACAAAGATGGTTTTTGCTGCGAAAATTATTGGACCCGGAAGGAACAAGTGAAAACGCATCCCAATCACCTCTTAAATCTCATAATATTGTAATTTCCAGGGAAATTCCTGTAATACAACTCGCTTTCCTTTGCATTATTTTTAGGTTATGATACAAGATATCGCTGAACTAATTGACCTGGACGCTTTTCCTGAAATGGCTGACCTCATTTACGCGCGCGATTCTGATCCCGGTATTTTACGCATGCGAAAAGGAAAAGACTTCGAATATTTCTACAAAGGCAGAAAGCTTACTTCTGAAAAACATTTACAGCGTATTAAAGCACTTGTCATTCCTCCGGCATGGGAAAATGTCTGGATCTGTAAAGATGCAAACGGCCATATTCAATGCACTGGAATTGACGCGCGAGGACGAAAACAATACCGGTATCATTCACTTTGGCAGAAATCACGGAACGAATCGAAATTCTCTAAATTGACCGCATTCGGAAAGGCTCTTCCTAAACTGAGAAAGCAAATAAAGTCCGATATAAACAAGTCTAAGTTATCGGAAGAAAAAGTTATTGCGATAGTGCTTACTCTTATGGACAACACACATATCAGAATAGGGAACAATCAGTATGAAAAGTCAAATAAATCCTACGGACTAACAACGTTGAAAGACCGTCACGTAGAAATTTCCGGAGACACGCTCCATTTTGCTTTTGTTGGAAAAAAAGGCATCAAACACAATATTAGTTTGAAGAACAAACGACTTGCCAGGGTAGTAAAACAATGTCGTGATATACCCGGAAAAGAATTATTTCAGTACTACGACGAACAGGGAAACCGGCATGCTGTTGATTCAGGAAAAGTAAACGCCTACATCCGCAAGTACACTGATGATTCATTCAGCACCAAAGACATGCGCACGTGGTCGGGCAGCGTGTACGCGCTACAAGGGCTTCTGGAAGCCGGCCCGGCAGACAACGTAACCTTGCGCAAGAAAAACATGGTGGAAGTTCTTGATATGGTCAGCGCTCATTTGGGTAATACCCGAACGGTGTGTAAAAATTACTATGTTCACCCTTTCATTCTTCAGCTCTACGAAGACGGGGAATTCGAAAAATACACGAAACGCTCCGTTTCACCCAACTCATGGCTCAATTCGGATGAGAAGTTGTTATTACGGATTTTGAAGGACAAAGGATAACATTTCCGATATTTAACCATAAGCAGACAAGCACTCTGTTAACTGAAAGCTTTGCGGCGAACAACACACTCTTCTTTTGAACAGCAAAGAAGTAAAGAGCGCAAAGTGATTGTTATTTCAAAAAAATGCTTCAGTTGGCTTATACTCCAAACAAGGAATTCACGAATTCTTCGCGGTAGAAAACCTGCAGATCTTCCATTCCTTCGCCTACACCTATGAAACGAACCGGAATACTCATCTGATCTGAAATCCCGATCACAACTCCTCCTTTCGCCGTTCCGTCGAGTTTTGTAATGATCAACCCGGTAAGTGAAGTAGCCAATGCGAACTGCTTAGCTTGCTCAAAAGCATTTTGCCCGGTTGAACCATCCAAAACCAACAATATTTCATGTGGCGCATCGGGAATGACCTTTTCCATTACGCGCTTGATCTTGGAAAGCTCGTTCATTAGATTCACTTTGTTATGCAAACGTCCGGCAGTATCAATAATGACTACATCTGCGCCCTGCGCTTTGGCAGAACTTAACGCATCGAAAGCAACAGAAGCAGGATCAGCTCCCATTCCCTGGTGAACGATAGGCACACCTACTCTTTCCGACCAGATAATCAATTGATCAACTGCAGCAGAACGAAACGTATCAGCAGCTCCGAGAACCACTTTCTTACCTGCCGACTTAAACTGATGAGCAAGTTTTCCGATGGAAGTAGTTTTTCCCACTCCATTTACTCCCACCACCATAATCACATGCGGATTTCCGTTGTGAGAAGGAATTTCGTATTCTGTTGGCTGTCCGCTGTCTGACTCAGACAACAACGAAGCAATTTCATGACGTAAAACACCGTTCAACTCCTCTGTTCCAACATATTTATCTCTTGATATACGATCGTTTATACGGTCAATAATTTTCAGGGTAGTGGCCACTCCAACATCCGAACTAATCAGAATTTCTTCCAATTCGTCCAACACTTCGTCATCCACCCTCGATTTACCAACCAATGAGCGTGTTAACTTGCCAAAGAAACTTTCCTTTGTTTTTTCTAACCCTTTATCGAGTGATTCTTTTTTTTCTTTCGAAAACCAATTAAATAATGCCATTTCTCTTTCTCGTGAAGCATCTGCACCGGCAGACATCTTTGAAGTTACAAATTTGCCAAAAACAATTTGATATTAAAACTATGTTTTGTCCTAGAGTTTTAGCACTTCGTTCATTGCGCAGTGTTAGCGAGCATTAATTTTGTGAATTCGTGGAGAAATTAGTGCATCCATGGATGCACAATATCATCACCAACATTCTCGCAGAGGGCATAAACTAAAAACCCTGACGGT
>CBFGMW010000450.1:0-2977 GCA_965649925.1 uncultured Fluviicola sp. | reverse complement strand
CGCGCTGCAGGTTTCTTTCTTGCTTTGCTTGTTCTTCGTTTGGCCGCCACGTAGGGTAATGTTTTCGGCAAAGATAGTTTTTGTCTTGAAATGACAGCTTATCTGGTTTTTCCACAAATGGGCAGATAAATGCGAGCCTACCGGACTCGCTAAAGTAGCAATTGGCATCCGATAGGTGCAAAAAAAATCTGCGCATCTGTGGGAATGTATGGTACAAAAAAGCCATGGAAATATTCCACGGCTTCAGATTTTTATCTTATAACCAATTACTTCTTAAAATTCGAAGCTACAATTAAGTCTTTTGTTCCATGGCCCCAGGAATAGAAACCTTCTCCTGATTTCACTCCTTTTTTACCGGCCATAACCATGTTTACCAATAACGGGCATGGAGCGTATTTCGGGTTTCCAAATCCGTCGTGAAGTACTTCTAAAATTGCCAGACAAACATCCAAACCAATGAAATCTGCTAATTGCAACGGACCCATCGGATGAGCCATTCCCAATTTCATCACCGTGTCAATTTCTTCTACTCCTGCAACGCCTTCAAACAACGTACAAATTGCTTCGTTGATCATTGGCATTAAGATTCTGTTTGCCACAAATCCCGGGTAATCGTTTACTTCAACCGGAACTTTGTTCAGCTTGCGCGAAATGTCCATGATCGTATTGGTAACCTCGTCAGTTGTAGAATATCCACGGATAATCTCAACCAGTTTCATTACCGGAACCGGGTTCATGAAGTGCATCCCGATTACTTTGTCGGCTCTGTTTGTGACAGAAGCAATTTTCGTAATTGAAATAGATGACGTATTTGACGCCAAAATCACTGATTCAGGAGTCAATGCATCCAGTTGTTTGAAAATATTCAGTTTCAGATCTACATTTTCGGTAGCGGCTTCAACAACTAGTTCAACACCTTTTACACCTTCTTCAATCGTTGTGAAAGTGGTGATATTTGCCAAAGTTGCGTTTTTATCTGCCTCAGAAATGGCTTCTTTCGCAACCTGACGATCAAGATTTTTAGTGATTGTCGCCATGCCTTTATCCAAAGATGCCTGAGCAAGGTCGATCAAAGAAACTTTATATCCGAATTGAGCAAAGGTGTGGGCAATTCCATTTCCCATTGTTCCTGCTCCGATAACTGCTACGTTTTTCATGAAGAGATTTTTTTGCCACGAAGATAACGATTTGTTTCAGTGCACAAGCACCCCAATGGGATTCATCCCCTTGAAACCTGATCATTAAACAATGAAGAAATCTGTTGGTAAAAAACCTCTTAATTCGTAATTCGTAAGTTGTAATTCGTAATTTTGAAACATGGACTACAAAGCCCTCCTGAAAGAGATTGCATCCGGAAAATTTCACCCGCTTTACGTGTTACACGGCGAAGAACCATTGTTTATCGACAAGGTTTCTGACGCTATTATTGAACACGCTATTTCGGAGGAAGAGCGCGATTTTAACCAGACAATTGTTTACGGGAAAGATGTAGATGCGCTGACCATTATGTCGGAAGCGAAATCGTTCCCTTTTATGGGCGAACGCAAATTGATTGTAGTTCGTGAGGCACAGGAAATGAAGGATATTTATGAGCTCGATAAATTGCTCGATTCGCTCAATCCGAACAACATTGTAGTGCTTTGCCACAAATACAAAAAACTCGATGGCAGAAAAGAATTCACCAAGAAGGCCCCGAAAGCAGGAGTGATTTTCGTTTCGGATAAGATCCGCGATTACCAGCTTACAGATTGGATTTCGAATTATGTGCGCGAAGTTGGGTACGACATTACTCCGAAAGCCGCAGCGTTATTGGGAGATTCTATTGGGAATGAGTTGACCCGAATTGCTTCCGAGTTAGACAAACTTTCGATTGTTCTGGAAAAAGGAACCAAGATCTCCGAAATCCATATCGAAGAGAATATCGGGATTAGCAAGGATTATAACGTCTTTGAGTTATCGAATGCTTTGGCAACGAGAGATGCGCTGAAAGTTTACCAGATTGCTCATTATTTCGACAAAAACCCGAAAGGACATGAGATTCAGATCGTGATCCCGATTTTGTATAAACTCTTTTCGAATTTAATGCGGGTTCATTTTGCGGCTCAGAAAACCGACAGTTATTTGGCTTCGTCATTAGGAATGAATCCTTATGCTGCGAAGGAGTTGTTGAAGAACGCACACAATTATCCGCCGAAAGTACTGGCGAAGAATATGGAGGTTCTGCATAATTACGACCTGAAATCAAAAGGTGTCGGATCAAGTTCGGCAACTTCCGGAGAATTGTTACACGAAATGTTGTTCCAACTCCTGAACTGATGCGCAATTTCTATCTGAAAGATATTCCTGAAACTCCGGTTTTCGAAATGCCTGAAGAGGAATCGAAACACATTATTCGTGTGCTGCGCATGAAAACCGGCGATGAATTTGTTCTTCTGAACGGAATAGATAAAGTACTTCGTGTTGCCATTCTGGAAGAACATCCGAAACGCTGCAAAGTAGAAGTGAAAGAAACGCGTTTGCCTAAAAAAGCAGCACGACAAATCCATTTAGCCATTGCTCCAACGAAGAATCTCGGTAGAATGGAGTGGATGGTGGAAAAGATTGTGGAAATTGGTGCCACGGAACTGACATTTTTACAAACACAGCGTTCGGAAAGGGTGAATTTGAAGCTGGATCGCTTGGAGCGGGTTGCTATATCGGCAATGAAACAGGCGCAGCATGAAACCCTGTTGAAAATGAATGCTATTGTTTCGTTCACTGATTTTATTGATAACCATTCGAACGGTGCCATTGCACATTGTATGGACGGAAATAAAGAAGCACTTGGTTCGTTTATTACCGGACCTGTTTTAGTTGGCCCTGAGGGCGATTTTTCTGCTGAAGAAGTTGAAAAAGCGCTTGAAAACGGATATACTTCAGTACATTTAGGGGAATCTAGATTACGAACCGAAACGGCCGGAATGGTTGCTGTTGTTCT
>CBFGMW010000449.1:0-3000 GCA_965649925.1 uncultured Fluviicola sp. | reverse complement strand
AGGTGGTAAAAGAAGAGAAACGTCAGCGTATCGACAACCAGCCGTACGCTTCTTTTATGACGGAATTATTCAGTAAAGCATACACCAATCACCCGTACAACTGGCAGCCAATCGGAAGTATGGATCACCTGAATGCGGCGCAGGAAATTGATTACGTGAATTTCTACCGTACATTCTATGTTCCTTCTAACGCGGTTCTTTCTATTGCGGGAGATATCAATATTGAACAAACGAAAAAATGGATCGATAAATATTTTGCTTCTATGCCGAAAGGTGAAGCGATCAATCTTTACCGCGATTTTGAAAACCTGAATGATGCTGATTTTCTGAAAAAATATTCAGTTGCGAAAACAGCTTTCAATACAGCAGACTTTAACAATCCGAAGGATGCTAAAGCAAAAGAACTATTGAAAAAATATACTGCAACGGCAAATGCAATTCCGCGTCCGAAACCAACTTTTGAACCAATCAACGGCGTTTTGACAGACACAGTTTATGACAACATTCAACTTCCTGCTATTTTCTACGGTTACAAATTCCCGAAAGAAACAGATAAAGACTTTGCTGCCCTGGAAATGTTGAATTCGGTTCTTTCCGGTGGAACATCTGCCCGAATGAACAAAAACATTGTTGAGAAAAAAGAGCAGGCAATTGCTGCATTCTCTTTTGCGTTCAATATGGAAGACCCGGGACTGGGAATCGTTGCTGCAATTGCTGCTGACGGAGTAAGTCTTGATGCTTTGGGTGCTTCATTGGATGAGGAGATCAAACTGATCCAAAATGAGTTGATCTCAACGGAAGAATTTGAAAAAATCAGAAACCAGTTCGAAAATCAGATCGTTTCTTCGAACTCATCTGTTGAAGGTATTGCTGAAAACTTAGCTCAGAACTACATGTATTTCGGAAGCACTGAGTTGATCAATAAGCAAATGGAACGTTACATGAGCGTAACAAAAGAAGATATTATGCGTGTTGCAAAGAAGTACTTAACTCCTGAAAACCGTATCATTTTGTATTACTTACCAAAAAAGAACTAAGATCATGAAAAAGTTACTTGCAATTGCAGCTATAACTGCAGTTACCGGAGTTTACGGTCAGATTGATCGTTCAGTTCGTCCGGCAGCCGGTCCTGCACCGACTATCAATATTAAGAACTCACAGATTTTCACTTTACCGAACGGAATTACGGTTGTAGTTTCTGAAAACCATAAATTGCCGCGCGTTTCTTTTAACCTGGTAACAGGAGGAACGCCAAAAGTGGAAGGCGATAAAGCCGGATTGAACCAACTGATGGGACAGCTCATCATGAGTGGAACAAAAAACCGCACAAAAGATAAACTGGATAATGAGATCGATTACATCGGGGCAAGTTTGTCTGCCGACGGAAGTTCTGTTTTCCTTTCATGTTTAACAAAACACATGAACGCGGGAGTAGACCTGATGAAGGATGTGGTTTTTAACCCTGCATTCCCTGAATCGGAATTTAACCGTATCAAAAAGCAATCAGAGTCTTCGTTACTTTCGGTTCAATCGAGCCCGGAAGAAATGAGCAACAACGCTGAAAGAAAGATCAACTTCCCAAATCATCCGAATTCAAATGTAATGACGAACGTTACTTTGGGGAATATCACGAACCAGGATGTTATCAATGAATTCAATTCTCAGTTCACTCCTGACGGAGCGTATTTGGTGATTGTTGGTGACATTACTATGGATGAAGCGAAACGTATTGCATTAGAAAGTTTTGGTTCTTGGACCGGAACAAAAAAATATACGGCAGAATTGAACGGAGGCAGCCTGATCAAAGGAAATCGCGTGATTTTCATTAACAAACCGGGAGCTGTTCAATCAGTAATTTCAGTTTCATTTCCTATTGCTATCAAGCCAGGACAAGAAGATCAAATTCCATTAACCGTATTGAACGGCATTCTTGGCGGCGGCGGATTCGGAACGCGTTTGATGCAAAACCTGCGTGAAGATAAAGCATACACTTATGGTTGTTACTCAAGTGTTCAGATTACGAGAGAAGGAAGCTGGATGAGTGCATCGGGAAGTTTTAGAAATGATGTTACTGATTCTGCGATCACTCAATTGATCTTCGAATTCGAGAAAATTTCTGGTTCTTATGTACAAGACCAAGAGCTTTCTCTTACCAAATCTGCAATGGCAGGAAGCTTTGCCCGTTCTTTGGAAAGTCCGCAAACTATTGCGCGTTTCGCATTGAATATTATCCGTAATAAATTACCGGAAGATTACTACCAAAACTATTTGAAAAGATTAGATGCTGTTAGCAAGGAAGAAGTTCTTACGATGGCTCAGAAATACTTCAAAAACGGAATGAATATTATCGTTGTTGGTGATCCGAGCGTATTAGACAAAATTGCGAAGTTCGATTCTGATGGTGTAATTGAAAAACTGGATGCTTTTGGAAACCCGGCTATCGAAATGATGCAGGCAGATATTACAGCAGACCAATTGATCTCCAACTACGTAAAAGCAGTTACAAAAACTACTTCTGACAAGGCAGCCGCTAAAAAATTGAAGGCTATCAAATCTGTTAAGCAGGAAATCAGCATGACAACTGAAATGGCTCCGCAACCGTTAACAGCAGTTGATGTATTTGTTGCCCCAAATAAAGAAGCTCAATCGCTTGCAATGGGTAAAATGAATCTTCAAAGCGGTTTCTACGATGGAACAAAAGGCTCTCAAACAGACATGCAGAACGGTACGAAAGAACTTTCAGCGGAAGAGATTGCTGCTAAGAAAAAATCATACGGTTTGCTTCCTGAAATGAACTACAGTAAAAGCGGAATGGCCTACTCTATCGTTGGAATTGAAACGTTGAACGGAAACCAGTACTACGTATTGGAATCAAACGACGGTCAAACGAAAAAGAAAGATTATTACGACAAGAACACCTTCCTGAAGTATAAAACCGTTTCGGTTTCTGAAATGGACGGACAAGTCATTGAGTCTGAAAGAATCATGAATGATTACAAA
>CBFGMW010000448.1:0-3012 GCA_965649925.1 uncultured Fluviicola sp. | reverse complement strand
TGTTTAATAAATTGCATATATTTGAAATTCGGAGTCCCATGCTCCATAACACAACTAAAACTATGAGAAACATTTTATTCTTAACTCTTAGCTTATTTTTCAGTTCTTCAGTCTTTTCTCAAGATGATTGTTATAAAAAATTAGAGGATGCTTTCGCAAAAAGAGGCTCTTACACAGTTGCCGATGAAATGCACAAAAACGTAATTATTTGTTTTTTTAGAGCCGACGGAACCGAGTGTTTATCCGGAAAAGCAAGAGTGGAAAACGGAACAATCGTAGATATTTTCTTAATGTATGAAGATGGTGTATACGAATTGTATGAAAAGAAATTCACGAATCCGAAAAAAACAGCGCCAACAGTTACCAATGGTATTTCTGAATTGATCGTCACAGTTGACGGAGAAAAATTGAAAGTTGTTTTCATTGATAAATTGAAACCAAAACAAAAGAATTACAAACAGGCAAATCTGCCAACTGATTTATAAAATCAAATAAAATATAGGAAAAGGAATTCGGAAACGAGTTCCTTTTTTTTGTTGCACGATTTTCGATTGCAAACAATTAGGGACAGCTCGCGAGCTGTCCCTAATTGTGTTTTTATTATGTTGAATATCAAATCAAACCCTGTTCCATCAAAAACACCGCAACATTTGTCTCAATGCGTTTGTTGATGTTCGTGTTATCTCCTTTTTCAAAAGTGTTCCCGGTAATTTTTTCATAAAGCTCCACGTAACGATCTGTTATTACGTGAATGAACGAATCCGGCATGGTTGGCATTGTTTGGCCTTCTAGCCCCTGGAAATTGTGCTCAATTAACCATTGCCGGACAAATTCTTTCGATAACTGTTTCTGAGGTTCGTTGTTATCCTGTCTTTCCTGGTAACCATCGGCATAGAAATAACGGGAAGAATCCGGAGTATGAATTTCATCTATCAAAAGAACTTCTCCGTTTAGCATTCCGAATTCATACTTCGTGTCAACCAGGATCAATCCGCGCTCTGCAGCCATTTCGGTACCTCTTTTGAATAGAGCACGTGTATATTCTTCCATTTTCAGGTAAATGTCCTCCGGAACTATTCCTTTAGATATTATGTCTTCTCTGGAAATGTCTTCGTCGTGTCCTTCGTCAGCTTTTGTTGCCGGAGTAATGATTGGTTCGGGGAAACGGTCATTTTCTTTCATTCCTTCTGGTAAAACAACACCGCAAAGCATTCTTTTTCCTAAGGAATATTCGCGAGCAGAATGCCCGGCCAAATATCCGCGGATAACCATTTCTACACGAATAGGTTCACAAGCGTGACCAATGGCAACATACGGATCAGGAGTTCCGATCAGCCAATTAGGAACAATATCCTGTGTAGCATCCAGGAACATAGTTGCAACCTGGTTCAAAACTTGTCCTTTGTAAGGAATTCCTTTTGGTAAAATGTGATCAAAAGCTGAAATACGATCAGTAGCCACCATCACCACAATATTATTTTCTAACGTATAAACTTCACGTACTTTTCCGCGATAAACGCTTTTCTGTCCGGGAAAATGGAAATTGGTGCTTGTTATTGTTTCTGCCATATTCTAGTTTTTCTTATTTCTACCTTGATATTTTTTCGGTTCATCGTCTTTATTGTCATCAGCGGCTGCCGATCTTTTTTGTTCACGCTCTACACGTTCAGATTCCTCTGCTTTATCGAATGCATCGATGATTCGTTTTACAAGCGGATGACGGATTACGTCGTTTTGGGTCATGCGGATAATTTCCAGTCCGTTTACATCGCCAAGAATATCCAGGGCATACGATAAACCTGATTTTTGTCTGTGGGGCAAATCAACTTGCGACATATCTCCTGTAATTACAAATTGAGCCGTTGTTCCCATACGGGTCAGGAACATCTTCATTTGCATTACAGTGGCGTTTTGCGCTTCATCCAGGATAACGAACGCCTTGTCAAGTGTTCTACCACGCATAAATGCCAGCGGAGCAATTTCAATAATCCCGAATTCGATCATGTCTGCCAGTTTTTCCGGTGGAATCATATCGCGCAAAGCATCGTAAAGCGGCATTAAATACGGATCAAGCTTTTCTTTCAGGTCGCCCGGAAGAAACCCTAAATTTTCACCAGCCTCCACAGCAGGGCGCGTTAAAATGATGCGCTTGATCTCTTTTGCTTTCAAAGCTCTTACTGCTAGTGCAACAGCGGTATAAGTTTTTCCGGTTCCCGCAGGGCCAACGGCAAAAACCATATCGTTCTTGTTCACCGCTTGTACCAACTTACGCTGATTGACCGTTTTTGCTTTGATCTTAATTCCTCCGTTTCCATGAACAAGGATTTCTGAACCGTCTGATGAAAGCATTGCTCCTCCATCATCAAGCATCAAATTATCGATGTTATTTTCTGTTAGAATCTGGTTCTGCTGAAAATGGGCAATGATCAGATCGAACTTGCGTTCAAACTCCATCACCACTTCGTCATCTCCTTCAACTGCCAGTTCATTGCCTCTGGCACTGATCTTTAGGGTTGGGAAGAATGATCGGATGTACTTCAGATTGGAATTGTTGACCCCGAATAATTCAGCGACTGGAATTCCTGTAATTTCAATTTTCTTAGATATCAATGTGAATAACTCTTTTTAATGTCCATAAAGATGTTCGGTTTTACCCGTACTTTTGAACAAAATTAAGGAATTTTTCAAGCGAAAACACGCTGTTGATAACATGGCAATTATCACGCTTACAACGGATATGGGGCACAAGGATTACTATGTTGCCGCTCTGAAGGGTGCTTTGTGGACTTTAAACCCGCAATTGACCCTAGTGGATATCTCACACCATATTTCTCCCTTTTCCATAGCTGAAGCCAGTTTCCAGCTTCGTGCCGCATCATTAAATTTCCCTGAAGGAACGGTTCATATTATTGGAATTGACGATGAACCGGTGATTAATGGAACGCAAAGTCAGCTGCCGAGTATTTTGAAATACCGCGGACAATATTTTGTTGGAAGTGATAATGGCGTATT
>CBFGMW010000447.1:0-3013 GCA_965649925.1 uncultured Fluviicola sp. | reverse complement strand
GGCAGGGACCCTCCGAGGACGACTGGTACGAAGTGCAGCAGGCGCTCGCCCGGCAGTGCTGCATTCACCATATTCGCAGTTCCTTCCCTGTTGATTTCCCACAATTTGTAAAAATCTCTTTTTTGGAAGGAGACTAAAGCCGCACAATGAACCACACGTTCAATTCCAACAAATGCTTCTTTCAAATCGCTGAGGTTTAAGATATCTCCTTTAAACCAATCGATGCGATTAAACAATTCGGCAGCCTCATCTGCACAATAATGATCTAACAGTTTACGAACTATTTTCTTTCGCTCTTCAAATCGATATAATGCACGCACGGTTTCGCCTTTTCTCAAATAGTCGACCACTACATGAGAGCCCAATAATCCGGTTGCTCCAGTTACTAATATCACAGCTTAAAGTTACGCATCATTTTGTTCTTAGGTTAAAGGCATAAAAAACATCCGAATAATTGTTTGTATGAATATTTAACAAAAACAAATGAATAAATCCCTCTTTTGAGGGAACGAATAATTTGTTTGACGAAATTCTTCGTTCTATCTTTACCGCATGAAAACTGCTACTATTGGTACTTTTCTACTGTTAATCATTTCCTTATCATGTCAGTCCGAATATGAACGACAACTGGCTGAAGGAAAAGAAATGGTAGAGAAGGAAGTAAGCCAATTAAACGATTCGGAAAAACAAGCTAAAGCTACTGAGCGAAAAACTCAGGAAGATCTTCAGAAATGTGCTCATTTATCTGGCAATAAACGCTTGTTTCTATCTACTATTGAAGATTACAGAAGTAATTTGAAGGAAATGCGTACGCCTCGGGCTAATGAGTTAACAAAAAAATTCCCTTAATCTATTTGAAGCTCGGTTTCGGGATTCCAAAATATTGCTGACCAATTTTCGATCTGATCGTTTTTGACCGAAACACCTTCTGATTTCAACAACTCTTCCATTGGTTTGTCGGCCGGAAAATGATGCTTCCCGGATAAAATTCCCAATCTATTTACAACTCTATGTGCAGGAATTGTAGCATCCAGGTGCGCACTATTCATTGCATAGCCAACCATTCTGCTTGAACGTGCCGCTCCCAGGTATTTTGCAATTGCACCGTAAGAAGTTGCCCTGCCAAACGGAACCAGACGTACAACCTGGTAAACGCGATCGAAAAAATCGGCCTGTGATTCCCGAATAGATGTTGTTTTCATGAGCTAAAAGTAATTATCAATTGCCAAATTATGGCTTATCAGATGGAAGCATTTATTGAACTTGATAATTGATCATGAAAACTTGTAACCAACATCAATCACTTCGTTAGAATGAAAAACCCAATTAAAATGAAACGCTCGATTTTTGCCTTGAGTTTGCTATGCGCGAATTTAAGCTTTGCACAAGACATTGACTCTTTAACTCAGGAAGCCTGGGAAATTACGTGCTATCCGAATCCTACAAGCGATTTATTGATGGTAAAATCGAACCGTGAGATACAGGATATTCAGATTTTTGATTTGAACGGAAGCCTGGTAAAAGCTCCTCCAATGCCAAACTGGTGTTTTTCATTGCATGATCTGCCTTCAGGCTGGTTATTCGTTTACGTGGTTGGCAGGGATGGGAATATTGAAAAGCGCAACATCTACAAGAATTGACACTTCGACTCCGCTGCACCTATGCTGTAGCTACTGCGTAGGTATTCAGTGCCAATTCTTATTTTGAGATGATCTTCACGAACGTTTGCCACATGATCTTCAGGTCGGTGCCTAAAGTTGGTTTGCTGATATATTTTTTATTCAGTTCAATCTTGGCAGGCATGACTTCGTGGATATATGTTTCGCGCGGATTGTCTGAATTCCCCAGTATTTCGTTTTCATTGAAGTATTCCAATGAAGCATAATCTGTAATTCCGGGTTTTACGCTAAGTACAATTCGCTGGTCCGGAGAATACAGATCTACATATTCCTGAACTTCGGGACGTGGCCCAACAACGCTCATTTCTCCAAATAAAACATTTAAAAATTGCGGAAATTCGTCGAGTTTTACTTTTCTGATGAATAAACCAATACGTGTAATTCGGGGATCTCTCATGCCAACGGTTAGCTGCCCTAACTTATCGGCATTTTTCCGCATGGTACGAAACTTCCATAAGCGAAATTTAACACCGTTCTTACCTACCCGTTCCTGCCGGTAAAAAACTCCGCCTCTTGATTCCAGAGTAATTGCAACTGCAATTAAAATTCCAAACGGAAGAAAACAACAAAGAATGATTAGTGAAACAACGATATCGAAGCAGCGTTTCATCCAAGAACTTGTTTCACCGCGTTTTTCACAGCCCCAATAACAATTTGAACCTGTTCATCGGTTAAATCGAAATATACCGGAAGTGTAATCTCATTGGAATATTTTGCCCAGGCCTCCGGATAATCTTCCATCTTATAGCCCATATTTTTGTATGCCGTTAAGATAGGAAGCGGCTGAAAATGCACATTCACAGAAACATCCTGGTCGAAAATCGCCTGCATAATCGCATCGCGTTGAGACTCTGTTGCACCATCAATACGCAACTGGTATAAGTGATAGCAGGTTTCGCGTTTTTCATCTTTAAAAACAGGAAGCAGCGCCCACGGTTCATTTTTCAATCCTTCATTGTATGCAAGGCAAATGGTTCTTCTTCTATCTGTATTCTCGTGAAAACGGCCAAGTTCTACCAAGCCAATTGCGGCCTGCAGATCGGTCATGTTGCATTTGAAACCCGGTTCCAAAACATCGTATCTCCATGCACCTTTCTGAGCTTTTGCAAGAGCATCTTTGCTTTGTCCGTGCAGGATTTTAATACATAAATCTTTGTAAATCTCCTCGTGGTCAAACGAATCGGGTAAATTGATGCTCATGGTTCCACCTTCAGCAGTTGTGAGATTCTTTACCGCATGGAAAGAGAAACAGCTTACATCAGCCAAAGCCCCGGCACGTTTCCCATTGTAAGTAGCACCAAAGGAATGAGCTGCATCTGCTGCAATCAGAATTC
>CBFGMW010000446.1:0-3023 GCA_965649925.1 uncultured Fluviicola sp. | reverse complement strand
CTGTCAGTGATTGTAATATCTTCGTTTTATCAATGAAAGATATTCTCGAAACGTTACATAAAGCCGATATTCAGGAGTTGATCATTTTCGGATTGATCATCAATTTCGCAATTTATTTGGGCTCGCTTGGGTTGTATTCGCTGCTCAGTAAATTCCCCGGATCCAAACGAATGGGGGAACCGCAGCCAATACTGAAATCAGATATTTTCCTGAGTTTGATAACGGTTCTTTGCAATACAGTTGTGTTCATTTTTGGAGTTTTACTCTGGAAATACGGATTGATCATTCTGAATGAAAACCAGCAATGGTTCCATGTGCTTTTAGAAGTTTTCCTGCTCACACTAATCATGGATTTCCTGATGTACGTATTTCACCGAACAGTCCATTTTTTGCGTCACTTTCGAAAGCTTCATGAACGCCACCACGAACACGAATCTACAAACCTGCTGAGCTTGTTTGTACTTCATCCGATAGAATCTATAGGTTTCGGATTAATGATGCTGGCTTTGATCTGCGTTTTTCCCTTTTCGGCAGTGGGAATATCCATTTACCTGCTGATTAATTCTGTTTGGGGAACAATCGGACATCTGAATCATTCGGTTCTGCCTCAGTCCTGGTTAAGAATTGCTGAAAGAGGATTTTTGTGTACTTCTGAGTTCCATTACCTGCATCATCAATCACCGGGATACAATTTTGGGTTTTATAGTTCTGTTTGGGATATTTTATTTAAAACGCTGCATCCTGCGTTGAGGGAAAAATCGGCTAAAAACTTATCTTAGGACTATCAAAGCCTTAATTCTTTAACGTCATGAAAAAAACAGCTTTAATTACCGGCCTTCTGGTTGGTTCATTCGGAACCGGAATTTTTGTAAACTCCCTTTTTGCTCAGAAAACTGAACAAGTGAAATCTGAAATGAAAAAAGAAGAAAAGAAGCCGCTTGATCTGAAACTGGGCGCTTTCTCTATGAGTTTGAGTGTGAAAGATCTGAAAACCTCCGTAGCATTTTACGAAAAACTGGGTTTCAAAACCTTTGGCGGGGCGATGGAACAGAATTATGTCATCATGAAAAACGGGAATACGCTAATCGGCTTGTTTCAGGGAATGTTTGAGGGAAATATGCTGACTTTTAATCCGGGCTGGGACGAGAACGCGCAGAATGTAAAGAAATTCGATGATGTGCGCGCCATTCAGAAACACCTGAAAGAAAATGGTGTAACCTTAACCATGGAAGCCGTTGATTCGACAAGCGGGCCTGCGTATATTATGCTGAATGATCCTGACGGAAACGTTATTTTACTCGATCAGCACAGGTGATTTCAGGGGGAAATATTCCTTTAACCTGAAAACATGGATATGATTGTAACCGACCAGGGTATCAGCCACACCTACAAGCAGGAACTGTTTATAAAACGACGTGTATTCATCAAAGAATAAAACAAAACCATGAAACCAATACTCCTCATCTTCTTTCTTACGCTACTTGGCAGTTCATTCTCTCAAACAGGTAAAGTACCAGATTGTAAAGTATTGAAGCACTGTACGCTGAAATATGCCAATGATACGATTTCACGGTATGAGGTGGTATTTAATGGAAACCGTCAGATTCAGACCGATAGTTATTATGAAACTGTTACTAAGTCGAAAGTGAAATGGATAAATGAATGTGAATTCCAGCTGACTATTCTTGAAACAGATATTGTTGAAGGAGTAGAAGTTGGTGATGTTTATTCGTATAAAATTGAAAGTATTATTGGAAATAAAGTGGAAGGTGCGCTTGTATATGAAGGGTATGATTTTCCGGTACATTATCAAATTGTAGATAAAAAATAACCAATGAAATCAACGCTGCTCTTTCAATGGGAAAACCTTTGAAAAATTCAAGCCCTGAAATCGAAAATTCCCTGAATTCAAACTGGATCAGGATTTTTCCGGCTTTGGTTTTTGCTACTTTTGATTTTTGCTGCTAAGCCAGCTAAATTGATACAGATGATTCACATAGAACGCACACATTCCGATAATAAAGATTTTAGGAAACTCGTAATTGAACTCGATAAAGATCTGGCAATCAGAGACGGCGACGACCACGCGTTTTATGCCCAATTCAATAAAATTGATTCTATCAAACACGTAATCATTCTCCGTTTAGACAATGAGGTGGTTGGTTGCGGAGCAATTAAAGCTTACGACAATTCAACTATGGAAGTGAAACGAATGTTTGTCTCTCCTGAATTCCGCGGACAGGGAATTGCAAGTTTGATCCTGAAAGAACTGGAAAAATGGTGCGTTGAACTGGGAGTGAAGAGATGTATTCTCGAAACCGGCGACAAACAACACGAAGCAATTGCGCTTTACCATAAAAACGAGTATCAGATTATTCCCAATTACGGGCAGTATGCCGGAGTTAAAACCAGTTTTTGTTTTGAAAAACAGCTGTTTTAATAGTATCTTTCACCGAGTAAAAAAATCTAATGAATACTGCCATGAATCGCAAATTGATTTTTATTCTATTCGTGCTTAATGCACTGATAACTTTTAAAGTTCTTGGTCAGAAAGAAGCGTATTTTCTACCTTTTATAGATAGTTCAGCAACGGAGAAATTGGTCGGGTATAAAAATCAATCAGGCGAAACCGTTATTCCTCCAAAATACCAGCTTCTGTTTTACATTGACACGCTGCGTGAGATAGGTCATTCCCAAATTACTGCTCCCAATGTAATTGCCGTCAAACAATCTGATTCCGATTCCTTTCTGCCATTTATCCTGAGTAAAGAACCTGTTTCTGCGGAGAAAGGATGGCAGCGATTTGAAAAAGCGGGTAAAATGGGTTTCGTTGATTCGAAGAATAACATTGTGGTTCCGGCACAGTATGATTTTGTAACTCCGTTTAATGAGGGTATCGCCGAATTCTATAACGGCGTTGAAAAAGTATTTATTTATGGTTCCTGGTATTGGGGCGGTGAAATTCAGAGAAAAGGATTTATCAGTTTAGACGGATTGGAATTTGCAACACGGGAATTTCAATT
>CBFGMW010000445.1:0-3033 GCA_965649925.1 uncultured Fluviicola sp. | reverse complement strand
GATTCAGGTTCGTCTATTGCAAGAATGATTTTATTTGTGTTTTTGCGATAACTTTTCAGGAAATGATAAGCCAATTCAATAATTGCTTTCTGTTTTTCTCCTGAACTTAAAATAGACATTTCTAGCCAATGGGAACTTTCACTTTTATGTAATTTGCGAATTTTGAAATAGGCTTCGACAATTAGTTTGTAAACATCATGCTTTCTTAGATTTACTTGTCGTTCTCCAACAGTTCTAAATGAATATTCTTCTAAAACTGTAGTCAAACTATCTATAAATGAGTTTAGATTTTGATTGATTTCTTGAATTTTTGACTGAGGAACACACTTTTCAACAATTTCTGTTAGTGTTTCCCCCATAAGAGACTGAATTTCTTTTGTCTCTAATTGTGTGAAGTTATCTGGGTCAATGTCCTTAGGGATGTATATAAACTCAATAAGACTCTTTAATTCTATAAGTAAAGGCTCGAACAATTTTATTTGTTCATCACTTAAACCTTGTTGTGTCTTATCAAAATCATCAATAAAAAGTTCACCAAGTTTTTTTGTATTGAAGAAGCTTAAACTGACGTTATTGTCGTGAGTAATGCCAATAGGTAGCAAAAAACTGTTTTCTGAGTTAAAGTCCCTTTTTAAAACATTTAATTGTTCCGAAAAAGTTTTAAACTGGTCTCTATTTTGAGAAAGAATATCAGATTCTTCTAATGCCCAAACATAATCGCTCAACTTTTTTGCAATCTCTGTATTTTCAAAAGTTACGTCTACAATTTTGAACAAGAAAACAGGTACAATATGAGGTCTTGTTGTTACAACACCACTTTTCTTTGTAACAATATTGTAGTTCCACTGTCTTAAATTGAAAAAGCAATCAAGAGCTTCTAAAATTGAACTTTTACCAATTCCATTATTTCCAACAAGACCATTAAATGTTTGTCCAAAAGTCAGAGGGACATAATTTATACCAGAGTAGGTTTTAATATTTCTTACAATTGTTCCTATTATCATTCTTGGTTCTTTTAAAATTGGTTATAACTTCTTTATAAGCGCCTCAACTACCATATAAGCCGTTTGCACTTAGTTGAAATAACATCTCCGTTTACCTGTGAGTATGAAATGGATGAAAGGAAAAAGATTGAGAGAACTATGCTGAGTGTTTTCATAACCGGCTTTTTGGTAAGTGAAAAGGATTACAACAAAGCATGAGTTAGGTTCAACCTGTAAGAACCTTTGATTTTAAACAAGCCGCGACGGAAATGATCAATTGATAGTTAGCTGATCTTCTTCAAAGCCGCCAAATAGATTTTCTTAATACTGTTTTTCTCTTCTTTCTCACAGACTGCCTCAACCGTTGGGATTAAAGCAGCATTGTGCTTTGTCTTCAATTTCAGAATTTCTCCCAGGGCAAATGCAGCACTCCAGCGTACTACTGTTCCTTCGTGCTTCGTATTGTCGATCAGGTTTTTGATACTTTGATCCAATAATTCCGGAAATAAATGTGCAATGTTTCCAATGACTTTCGCGCTTTCCCATTTGATTCTGGGAGCTTTTGCGGTAAGTGTTTCAGTAACAAATCTCAATACACTTTCATCGGCAATTTTCGGGTTTTCCTTCGTAGCAAATTCAATAGCTTCAATACAAGAGCCTTTTGCGGGATCTTTTTGTGAAC
Organism: uncultured Fluviicola sp.; assembly: GCA_965649925.1. GTDB lineage: Bacteria > Bacteroidota > Bacteroidia > Flavobacteriales_D > Crocinitomicaceae > Fluviicola. The sequence goes on along the minus strand of CBFGMW010000445.1, from coordinate 1,368 downwards.
CGGCAATTGCCATTAATTCATCTGTTGGCAAAGAACCATCTAAGATCCATTTACTGATCATTTCGATTTTTTCTTTCGGTTTGGTTGCTTTGTCAGCGAGAAGTTCGTTTAATGTCATGTTCTAAATATTGGTTTCTTGCCGGTATATCTTTTCGATTGTGTTGTTCTTAGCCGTTATTTTCGGATTACCTGCACCGAACTATCGAGCCCGATCTTAATGATCTTGGAAGGAGTGGTTCGTTTCTCTGTCAGGCGTTCTTCAACGATGAAGTCTACGCCTTTTTTGATTGAGTCGGAAATATCAGCGAAGCAAGTAGGAGAGGGCTCGCCGCTGACGTTTGCAGAAGTTGAAACGATTGGTCGTTTTATAGAACGGATCAAAGCCAAACAAAGCGGATCTTTCGTTAACCGAATTCCAACGGAACCGTCTTCGGCTAAAACAGATTTTGCCAAACCTTGTGCGTTCGGGTAAATGATCGTGAGCGGGTCTTCCGAAAGATCAGCCAGATCATAACAAACTTCCGGAAATTCGGGAATGTATTTTTCTATCATCTGGAAACTGTCGGCCAGCAGCACAAAGCTTTTATCTGCCGGACGGTTCTTTGCTTCTAAAATCCGCTGACAAGCTTCTTCATTTGTGGCGTCGCAGCCAATTCCCCAGATAGTATCTGTTGGGTAAAGGATTGTTTTGCCGGTTTTGAGGGCTTCTATTGCTGCTTCTCTGTTGAAAGTTGTCATAGGGCAAAAATACTAAATCCTCGTGTGATGAGGATTTAGGTTTCGCTCTTAAAAGAAGTGTTTCACTGCTGCGGGAATAGTTCAGGGGACATTTTCATGTTTACTGATCTTCTTTCCAGCCGCTCCAGTCGTCGTGATCGCCCTGGGAAATATTCCTTGTCATTCCATAAGCGAGGATAGTAGCAAAAATAATCCCAATGACACCATACCTGGAATATCCAAACCAGAAAGGTTCTATTTTATTGATAATAAACAGTGCAGATCCACCGAGCAGCGCTGCGATTACCAAAGCGCTGGTGATATGCTTGGTAGTGCGGTTCAGTGTATGAACAAGCGGGTCTACTCCCTGGTGGTTCAGGTTGACATTTATTTTGCCTGTATTGATCTTTCGGACGGCATTTTTCAGGTCGTTCGGGAATTCTTCCATGTAATTGGCCATTTCGTAAAGCCCGTTCAGGACTTTCATTCCCAGTTTGAACGGGTTGAGCTTTCTGGCAATAGCTTTGCGGAGATAAGGCCGGGCAATTTCCAGCATATCTATCTCCGGGTCCAGGTTGCGGATCAATCCTTCGATGGTTACCATAGACCGTGTAAGCAGGAAAAAATGCGGCGGCACTTTCAGATCGTATC
>CBFGMW010000444.1:0-3035 GCA_965649925.1 uncultured Fluviicola sp. | reverse complement strand
TGGTTTGTTTTTTGATTAATCGGTTTCAATATTATTGTGAATGGTTAAACTTGCGGTTATGAAAACAAAATTCTACTTGATTCTGTCACTTGTTTTTTTTGGTGCTAATTCATTTTACGGACAAAATCTCAAGCCCGATTTGGCAGCAACCGTCAATGTCTCCATTCCGCCAACAAATACAGAATACATTGGTTTAACCCGTCTTTTTATAGTTTCCAATTTCGAGGAAGATCAGCGCTATCCTTCGGTTTTGGCGCAAAAATTTGACAGATCTGTTTACACGCTCGAGACATCTCAGCAAGATGCAGAAATGTATTTTACCTACGAAGTTTACCGCAACTGGAAAAAATATACAGTTGCTTCATACACTCAATCCACAAGCACAGATAAAAAAGGAAATTCGTATACAACAACCACTTATCGTTACGACGGGGAAGAAGAAATTCAATTTGTATTGCGGTTATATTTAGCAAACGGAACCATACTTTCTCAATCTTCAAACAGAACCAGGGCTACATATTATGGAACCTCCACTTCTTCTTATCAGGCTGCTTTGAATGATTATAATAGTTATCGCGACAAAAAAACAATCGAAACCATTGAGGGTTTAATTTCTTCCCAATACGACAAAATTGCCAATGAATATTTGTTCACTGAACGAACTGTTTTCATGTATTCAATTGGTGTGAAATCACGTAAGCACGATTTTAGTGACATGAATGTTGCCGCAGAGTATATGAAAAACTGGCTGGGTTCCAATCCAACTGACCTGAACTCGCCCGATGTTATTGAGGCAAACAAACTATACGATGCCGTTTTATTGGAATACGAGCCAACAAACAAAGCGAGAGTAGATAACGAAATTGCAGCTGTTGTTTATTATGAAAAAGCGTGCATGGAATTCATGGTGAAAAACTATCGCAAGGCAGAAGAACTCATTTTGAAATCAGAAGAACTCGATAAACGGATTCATCACAGCCAGGAAGGAATGAAAAATACATTGGCGTTGATGAAAGAACGGAAAGTGTTTAACTAATGACTAGTTATCAGTGCCGGCGAGCGAATAATGCAGCCGGCATTTTTTTATTTCATCTGTTTTGAAAATGGGTAATTAGTAATTCGCAATTAGTAATTTTGAAGGATGAGTAAAGCAAAACTAAGATCCATTTCATTGGAGCAGATCAATGCGTTCAACAAAAACACATTGATGGAACAACTCGGTATTGAATGTGTAGAATTAGGTGATGATTATCTGGTTGCTACCATGCCTGTTGATCACCGAACGCACCAGCCAATGGGCTTGCTTCATGGCGGTGCAAGTGCGGCGTTGATCGAAAGCATTGGTTCAATGGGTTCTACTTTACTTATCGATCTGAAAAAAGAAGCGCCGGTCGGAATTGAAATCAACGCAAATCATATCGGCGGAGTAAAAACCGGATTTGTAAAAGCAATCGGGAAAATTGTTCATGCCGGAAGAAGAACTCATTTGTGGCAGGTAGATATCTTCGACGGAAAAACAGATGCCCATATTTGTACCGGCCGATTAACAATCATGATCGTTCCAGTGCAATGAGCGATTTCCTTTTGATCCGTTTGCCCGGAAGAGCTCCTCAATGTCTGAAAGGAACATTTGAACTGGCGCCTGCAGCTAAAGTGCCCGCAGGTTTTGTTTTTTCAGATTCTATTCATCAGTCGTTATATGTTCTAACAAAAGAAGAAACTGCCGAATTGAGTGAATTGGAATTTCATTTTTCGGACAAAGAACCAGTTGTTATTTCACCACGTGATTATCAAATAGAAGCACAGGCTTTACTAAATGCCTTTCCGATAATGAACGTTGAAAAAGCGGTTTATAGTCGTGTGAAAAAAGTTGCTTTCGATTCTTCCAAAGTAATTGATGCTTTCGAAAAAGCCTGTAAAGAGTACCCTTTAGCTTGTTGTTATTTGGTTTCTTCAGAACTGTTCGGAACCTGGCTGGGTGCAACGCCCGAGCTGCTGTTAAAAGCAGAAGATGGGGTTTTAAGTACCATGGCTCTGGCCGGAACACGAAAAGCAGAGAATGATTCTGCCTGGGAAGAGAAGGAATTGGAAGAACATCAGTTTGTGATCGACGCAATAGTTGATGCCTTGCAGCGGTCAGATTGCTATGACATTGATGTGGAACTAACCATTGATAAAGTGGCCGGACCCGTGAAACATTTGTACACACCGATAACCGCTGTTGGTTCAATTGAATCTGCGTGGGGGCTTGCACTTGACTTGCATCCGACGCCTGCGGTTTGCGGAACTCCGCGTATTGCTGCCCTGGATTTAATTCATTCGCGTGAAATGCATGATCGGGAATTGTACACTGGACTGTTTGGTTGGGTAAGTGAAGATCAGGTTGAATTATTTGTAAATCTTCGATGCGCAAAAATACTTGAAAAGCATGCCTACTTGTATGTTGGCGGAGGATATACTTCTTCTTCTATTCCGGATAAAGAATGGGATGAAACGGAGAATAAGGCAACAACACTTATTAGAGTTTTAGGGAATTGATAATGGAAAATCACTAATTGAAAAGAACCGAACTTATAGAAAGGTTTGATTGGATAAGAACTTTTCATTTTTACATTATCAATTTTCAATTAATAGATAACTTTAACCCATGATTACAAGCGCCAAGCAAGAAGTCCAGTTCTTAGTGTCACTCATGAAGCAAGCCGGAATTACACATGTAGTTCTTTCACCGGGTTCACGGAATGCTCCGTTAACCATAGCTTTTGATGAAGACCCGTTTTTCACTGTTTTTGTTATCACGGATGAACGAAGTGCGGCGTTTTATGCACTTGGGATGGCCCAGCAATTGGGAAAACCCGTCGCTGTTGCATGCACATCCGGTTCTGCGCCGTTGAATTATTTTCCTGCGGTTGTGGAAGCATATTATCAGCAGATTCCGTTATTGGTGCTTACAGCTGACCGGCCGACAGAATGGATTGATCACGGAGACGGGCAAACTATTCGTCAGCAAAACGTTTTTGGCTCGCATGTTCTGG
>CBFGMW010000443.1:0-3048 GCA_965649925.1 uncultured Fluviicola sp. | reverse complement strand
GAATTTGGTGAACCTGGAAGTAGCTCCGGTTACATAGATTATTTTGTTTTCCACTGATAATGACTCGTTCAACACTCCCAAACTCCCTGTTACAAGTCTTACACAGTAATCTGAACTCGTTACAACGCAATGTGTAGTGGTTACAAGACGATCTCAACTCATTACAAAGCAATCTGAACTTGTTACAAAGCAATGTGTGTGTGTTACAATACGATCTCAACTCCTTACAAAGCAATCTGAACTTGTTACAAAGCAATGTGTGGGAGTTACAACGTCATCTCAACTCATTACAAAGCAATGTGAACTTTGTTACAACGCAATGTGTAGTGGTTACAACGTCATCTCAACTCGTTACAATGTAATTTGTGAGAGTTACAAGTCAATCTCAAACCAGATCAATAAACAGGAAGCCCCAGTTCTTTTCTTCCAGGTCAGCTGATTTTCCTTCGTATTTGCGTTCTACAGTTTCCCCGATCTTGAATTGAACGGTTTCTTTGAAAATCGGACCGGCATAAGCAAACGTATGAAATTCACCGTTTTCACCACAAGGATCAACGTTTTTAGGCAACCTATCGATTAATTTCTTTGTAATTGTTTCCCCGATAAAGCTGTTGTCCAGTTTGCTGTTATCTGTGCAGACAATAATGGTTTTATATCCCAGATCAATGAATTCGTTGATTAATTCAGTAGTATCCCTTCCCCACAGCGGAAAAATGGCCTCCACTCCTATTCCTTTCAGCTTATTGATTCTGTATTCCTTCAAATCTTCGAGGAAAATATCACCAAAAACAGCAGTTCCGATTCCTTCATCCAAAATCGGTTGAATTCCTCTGCTCATAGCATTTTCATATTCTTCCATGGTTGCCGAAGAACTGTACTCAATGATCATTAACGGAATTCCGAGACTTTTGGCTTGCTGCTGCATTAATTCCAGCCGAACCCCATGCATAGCCACACGCTGATGATCCTGGTTGGCGGTTGTCAGCAAATATTTGATATCGTATTTATTCTCTTCAAGTATTTTGTGAAGCGCCAAGGTGCTGTCTTTGCCGCCGCTCCAGTTAAAATATGCCGGGATTTTTGTCATTTTTGCTTACTGTATTCTGTATCTGAATAACGAATGTACTCAATCTCAAGATCATCGTTCAATACTGCGAAAAAGTCACCGTATTCAAAATACCATGCGGCAAGATATGTCTCAGGGAGCACTCGTTTCAGGTTTTCATCCAGAATTTCTATATGGTTAGTACTTCTGTCAGACAGTGCTACAAATTCACGATTCGGTTTTGTTTCGTATTGACTCCAAATCTCATTGATCCAGCAATTGGAACAAATGGTATCTAAATTTTCTGTATAGGCAACTAAATCAGTCCCATCATAGGTCATGAGGAAGCTTTTACCATTTAGAGAGAAACTGCGTACACCATTAAAGAGTTGTTCTTTCAGGCAATTGCCGTCGAAATCAACAAGTGAAACCTGTAGCCCCGCGCCATTATTTGAGTATTGTATTTCCGTGTAATAAAGAATGTTTGGAGCAACCTGATGAAAATATTCAGGGTTTGGTACGCTAAAATGAAAACACTCGTTGCGTTCATCATAAACTGCATACTGCATTCCGTCATGATCCTCAGTAATCAAACAAATCTGGTTAAACTCCTTGTTGAAGTCAAATCCCGAAAGATAATCGGTTGAAAAGATGAACTTTCCGCTATTTGTAACAATATCGGTTCTATATGTTTGTGGAGTATCTTCATATTGAATGGCAACTACAGGATCATTTCCCGGGTAGCCCGGACTCAAGATTCCATTGATCCGCTCAGCACAAAACGAATAGATCTGCTTTCCGTTCTTATACAAAAGATGTTCATCAGTCCCATTTCTGCGCAGCAGCAGGAAATCTTCCATGAAATGTTCAACAATTACATTTGCCTGCAATAATTCCCTTTCCGGAAACGAATACAATTCAACAATACCGGACGAAGTATCCTTTAACTGCTTTTTTAGCAAAAATCCTGATTGATAACTGTAATCTCCTTCTTTCTGAAAAATTGTATCTCGCTGAACAGAAATGATCACTGTGGAGGTTTCTTTTTCTGAAAGGTGTTTTTGGAGAAAATAAGATTTTCCTGAATCTTCAAAATAACTCAATTCAGTTCTCAGAAGAGTCATTATTGTATCCATATTTCGAATATCGATCACCCACCCGATTTGTTTTGATTTGCTTCCCGAAAGAAAATAAAATCCGCCCAAGTATTTCGCTTCATCCGTTTCTACATTGAAAGTTTTGTAGAGTTCTGCTCCATTATAAAGTTTGCAGACAGATAAATTCGTTCCTTCGATAACTTCAAATGTTGTAAAGGTGATGATGTTATTTTCACTTGTTGACCAGGCGTATTTTACGTTCGGCTCGGGTTTCTTAGTAGGTTTTGGTCTTTTAACCAGGTGATTTTTGGTGTTCCAGTGTGCTGGAATCAACTCATATTCTCTGTTTGTATAATTGCTGCCGTAACGATAAGAAGCTATCTGACCACTCTTATCGGTAAGCCTGTATTCGTCGCTGTTATATTCAATAAAATTCATTTCCTCATTGAAAACCGGCAAAAAAGCTTCGTTAAGCACTTGATATTTACCATTTTTTACGACTACACAATGGTTGATATGTCCGGGAAGAATAGAATCATAAACAGCGGCAAGAACAACCTTTCCGGAAAGATCTTCTATTCCCCATTTCTTGTTTTCCCGGAAGGGAACACAGCCGTTTTCAAAATGAACCGCTCTCTTCCAAAGCTGACTGTAATAATCAGTTTCATTTTCCCTTTGGGGAACAGACCAAAATCCGTCATCAACCTGTCCAAATGCCTGAATGGCAAAAAGGAAAACAATCGAAAAAGACAGTTTACTGATCATTGCGGAGTAGAATTTGTTTCATGAAACCTATAAGGGCAACATACATTTTTGTTACTCCGATTTTAGCTCACAATCAATAATTCTCCCACTCGTCGTTCAGGAAATTAACGATCTTACGAGCTGTTGTATTGAAATAACGTT
>CBFGMW010000442.1:0-3062 GCA_965649925.1 uncultured Fluviicola sp. | reverse complement strand
TTTGATCCTTATGAAGCGGATACACTGATAGGTGTGAAAATTCATTTTGTCCCAACAATTACGGATGTCTCGGATAAACTTTTCCTTTTAACAGTTTGGGCAGATAACAACGGAGTTCCCGGAAATGTTCTTTACACAGATGATTTCTTTAATTCGCGGTTCCCGGTTTACGAAGATGGAAGAGGTGTGTTTACGGACTATTATTTACCGGATACATTTGTCTCTCTCGCACAGGCACCTTTTTATGTTGGGTACCGACAAATAGATGCCGACAGATTAAATGTAGGTTTCGACAGGAATAACAACAATCAGTCAAAAGGATTCTATTCACTGAACGGCGGCGTTACCTGGACTGGTACAACCATGGCCGGAAGTCCGATGATTCGTCCGGTGTTTTCTACAAGTAATAATTATGACCTTGGTGTTTTTGAAAACAAACCTGCCGTTGTTAACTGGATGGTCTACCCGAATCCTACCAACGGATTGTTTACCATTCGTTTTGAACAGGCAGAATCATACCTGGGTGCTGTTGTCCGTTCAATTAGAGGACAAGTAATCGGAACGCTTTCTAAAGAAGAAACTTCCTTTTCCCTGGAGAATTATCCACAGGGAATGTATTTTATTGAAGCTATCGGAGTTCCATCGATGGCTAAAGTTGTTCGTCAATGATAGAAGAAGAGTTAATAAACGATTCTGAACAGGAAGAAGAGTTATTTGAACATTATCGTTTTAAGGCAGATCCGGGACAGGAAATGGTCCGTATTGATAAATACCTGATTGATCGCCTGCCGAATACTTCCCGTAACAAAGTTCAGTTTGCAGCTAAGAACGGAAACGTACTTGTTAATTCGAAAACAGTAAAACCAAATTACAAAGTAAAACCGCTCGATGAGGTTTCTATTGTAATGCCTTATCCTGTTCGGGAAATCGAATTGATTCCTCAGGATATTCCGCTGGATATTATTTATGAAGATGATCAATTGATTGTGCTCAATAAACCGGCCAATATGGTGGTGCATCCGGGTTATGGAAATTATTCCGGTACGCTGGTGAATGCTTTGGTATTTCATTTCGACAATCTGCATAATGGCATTCAGAATTATTATGGACGTACCTGGTTGGTTCATCGTATGGACAAACACACCACCGGAATCATGGTGATTGCGAAGACCGAGCTTGCTTTAACAAATTTGGCCCGACAATTTTACGAACGAACTACCGAGCGCAGATATCATGCGTTGGTTTGGGGAGATGTAGCGGAAGATATGCGAATTGAAGGACATGTAGGACGATCATTAAAAAACAGAAAGGTAATGACCGTTTTTCCTGAAGGAGATCATGGGAAGCATGCAGTTACTCATGTAAAAGTTCTGGAAAGATTTGGTTTGGTAACTTTAGTTGAATGTAAACTTGAAACAGGGCGTACCCATCAGATCCGAACACACATGAAATGGAAAGGACATGTTCTTTTTCATGATTTGGAATATGGCGGAGATACCATTGTAAAGGGAACGGCGAGCAGTAATTACAAGCAATTCATTTCCAATTGTTTTGAGTTGCTTCCAGGGCAGGCGCTTCACGCAAAGTCGCTTGGATTCACACATCCGACCACTGGAAAACGGCTTCAGTTTGAGTCTGATTTACCAGAAGGATTCGCCGCTGTGCTGGAGAAGTGGCATACAAATCGAACTATTTGATTTATAACAATTTCATATTGAACTGTATTTTTTTTGCTGTCGCAGTACTAGAATTAAAATTTTTAGGTTAATTTCGGCAAGCTTGATTTACCTTCGGATATGTTGTAGAACGTAACTTTTTAGTTCAAAAACAGTATATTCGAGAAACTTTAACATATTGCTCCTTGCTATGAACGTTAAAAAAATAATTCTTTTGTTGGCTGCTTCGGTTGCCCTTAATGCAAATGCACAAAGTAAAAAGGCGTTGAAAGATGCCCAGTTAACTTATGCGAGTGAAAACTATTGTGAAGCTGCTTCCAAAATGGCAATCGCTTATACGAAGATCACTAAGAACACGCCAAAAGCCCTTTCTTTGAAAGCTGAATATGCTTTCAAAACAGGAGAGTCTTTTAGAAGAATTGATGATGCTGCTCAGGCTGTAACATGGTTCGAAAAAGCGATTTTGCTGAAATACCATGAGAAAGATCCTATCGTGTATTTATATACTGCAGATATGTATCGCATGTTGGCTGATTTTGTCAAAGCTGAGGCTAACTATAAATTGTATCAGGAGAAAGTTCCGGATGATGCACGTGCTGAAATCGGGATTAAAAGCTGTCAGATGAACCAGGAGTTCAAAGCAAACAGAACGCGCCATACAATTACGAATGTAAGTGCATTGAATACGGATGGATTTGATATGGCCCCAATGTTTATTGATAAAAAAGACGTGCAATTGGCTTTCACTTCTACATCTGAGAAATACGGAATCCAGGGTGGAAAAGACGAAGATCCAATTTCTTGTTCATCTTACTCGGATATTTTTGTTGCTGAGATAGATAAAAAAGGTCAGTTCACGAAAGTTATTCCGATTGTTGGAGACTCAATTAATACAGAAGACAATGAAGGCGCTGTTTGTATTGATGGTCGTGCAAAACTTATGTTCTTTACACGTTGTCCGAATGTGAAAAAAGAAAACATGGGTTGTGAAATCTGGATGTCAGAAGCAGGAGGAAATAAATGGGAAAAACCCGTGAAACTTTCGTTAAAAAGCAATGATACAGTTTCAATTGGACATCCTTGTGTTACTGAAGATGGTAAGTTTTTGATCTTCGTTTCTGATGACGCTTCAGGTTTGGGAGGCAGAGATTTATGGTGTTCTGAATACGATAAACGTGCTGGTACCTGGTCGGCTCCGAAAAACATGGGTCCTGAAATCAATACGGCAGGAGACGAAATGTTTCCTACATTCTCGAAAAACGGAGATTTGATCTACGCCTCTAACGGACTTCCGGGAATGGGCGGTTTGGATATGTTCCGTGCTGCTCGAGTTGGTACTGAAAACAAATGGGAAAACCCAACAAACTATGGTTCTCCGATCAATTC
>CBFGMW010000441.1:0-3092 GCA_965649925.1 uncultured Fluviicola sp. | reverse complement strand
CGGAACGTTTGCTTTCCACCCGAATCGGCCAAGCATCAAAGCTCCGCTAATCGCATCTACAGCGTAATTTGCTTTTCCTGAAATTCCGTCGCCATTAGCATCTCCGGGATCTGCATTTTCCAAAATTTGACTTATCGGAACAATCTCCAGCAATCCCAGTCCAATCATTTGCTGGCCAACACGCGGAGAAATTCCGGTAGACGCAGCCAAAGATCCATAGTTTTGTCCTGAAATGGAATAAACGGGTTTACGCAACGAATAAGGAGTTCCGTCATCGTAAGTTCCTGCTTCTTCGACATATGAAATATCCATCCCACCTTCCGAAACAGCAGCCAAAACGCTGAAATCCTGTAACTGACTACCGTAAACCGGATCAGGTGAATTATCAGCGGTATTTCCTAAACGGAATAAAAGCCCGGCGTTTGAAGCCGGAGAACCACGACCATCTTTAAAATGGCATGTTGCACATGAACGGGCATTGTACAAAGGACCGATTCCGTCACGTGCGGTAGTTGAGGAAGGAGCTTCAACCCAATTTTGATTGAAGAACGAATTTCCAACATAAAACTGAAGTGCTTCATCTTCCGTAAGACCATTAACCTGAAATGAAAAGGCACCGGTTGTTTGGTTATCAATACTACAGTCACCTGCAAGATTGATCAAGCCAGAGTCAGAACCATCGTCTACAAAAGAGCCGTTGTTGTCCTCTTTTTTACAAGCAACAACAACGGCACCAAGTATAACCAATACAATGAAAAATACCTTATTCAATGATTTTCAATTTAATTAGAAATGAATTCCGAATTCACCGGCAACGCTCACTAATTCATCTGCCTCTGCACGCAAATATAATACAACAGTATAAACTTTCGGACGTTCTGCGGGCAAAATAATTGCCTGGTCGAAAGGTGTGTACATTTGTTCAATTGCCTCAGTTGTTGTCGCAAAACGCGCCAACATACCCGCATTTTTCTCGGCATCTACATAAGTTGCTAAACCTGATATACTGATACTATTCACGGAATTCCCGTATGGTGAATTGTAATTTCCGGTGTACAAATTATAGATTCCCTGAGCGTTTAAGGCAATATCACGGTGTGTATTATCAGAAAAACAAGAATGCTCATCTTCCTGATCTGCATTCTGGTACGCTACAAAAACGCGTTCTCCGGCAAGCTCATCGCCAGCAAGTACATTCATTGAATTGAACATTTTGCGTAAGGCCGTTGTGTTATCCAATGCAAGGAAAGTGTGATAGTAGCTCGACATATTTGACGGATCCCACGCGGAACGAACCTGATCCAGAGCATCAACCAATACATCGGCACAAACAGCTAAGTACTGTCCTCTGCGCAATTGATTAGCAGCAGTTCCACCAACAACGAAATCCGTATAGGGGCGATTACCTGCGCCGTCGGCACTTAAATCTTGTCCCCACAACAGGAATTCAATTGCGTGATACCCGCATGAAATATTCGTTTCACCTCCGAATTCATTGGCTCCTGTTATCGTAGCCGCATCAATTAAGGGGTAATTGGCAACATCATTAATAATTCCTGCTGCTGAATTTCCCTGAACATAATCAACATACGCTTCGTCCATCGGCCAGGCATTGATCAAGCCTTCAGGACCATCGTTCGGGTTATCAATTGGTCCGTCTACAAAACGAAAAACTTCCGATTGCCCATAAACTTCTCTTGCCTCTAACCACGCAGCTTTGGCATTATCCAAACCTGATTGTGACGGGTTTGCAACAAATGCATCAATAGCAGTTTGAAGTGCTAATGCGGAGTTATATGAATCGGTATAGACGGCAAACGCCATGTTTGCATATGTTGTTTTCACTGCTTGTTTCTGAGCCCCCAGATACTCTGATCCGGGTGTTGTTTCAATATCCTTTGAACAAGAAGAGAACAATACAGATGCAGCAACCAGTGAACCTACCCAAATTAATTTCATGATTTTTTTTGTGGTAAAACTACTTTATTTAGACTCAATAAAGACTACCTCAAAAATGGTATTATTTGTTCTATAACTGAATTCCGAGTACCGTAACATCATCAACCTGTTCTTCATTCATCTTCCATTCGGAAAAATAAGCGCTTAACAGTTCCGACTGCTCATTTACCGGTATGTTTTGAATGCTCAACAGATAACCTTTTACCGCCGGGTTTTTGAGTTTCTTCAAATTCGGGCCGCCAAACTGGTCAGCATATCCGTCAGTAAACATGAAAATTCTGTCTCCCGATGAATACCTTATTCTTTGAGAGGTATAATTCCGGTTCATATCATAGATTCCGATAGGTTGCTTGTCGCCTTTGTAAAAATCGAATTCCTTTGTTTCGTTTCTGTAAACCCAGAGGGTATGATGTGCCCCGGCGAAAAGAATTTCATTCGTTACATCGTTGATGCTTATGAGTGAAATATCCATTCCATCTTTCACATTATTTGCCCCGCTATTTGATTTGTTCAAACTTTCAATGACTTTCAACCTGGTTTCATCCAAAATCTGACCCGGATCCGTCATATTCATTTCAATTACCGCCCTGTTCAGAGCATTGGAACATACAACACTTACCATGGCGCCGGGAACTCCATGTCCGGTAGAATCACAGCAAGCCAGAATCCGGTGATTACCCAATTTTTCAAACCAGTAGAAATCGCCAGCAACAATGTCTTTTGGCAGATAGAGCGAAAAAATATCTTTAAAGTGAGACCGCAAAACTTCATTATTTGGCAAAATAGCTTCCTGAAGGCGCTGAGCGTATCGAATACTTTCTAAGATACTGTGATTTTGGTCCTCAATTACCTGATTTTTTTGTTCCAGCGATTCAAAAGATCGCTTTTTCACATTATACCTGTAATAGAATAAGTATAATCCGCCAGCCAAAACAATAGCTCCGCCAATTGCAAGCAGCAGATAAAAAGAAGCTTGTTCATTCTCCAGTTTTTTCTGATTTTCGAGGATAGCAATCTGATGTTCATTTTCCCGCGTAACTTTCTCAGATTCTATTTGAGCCATCTTTTTTTGGACCTGCTCATTCATCAAATCTTCGTTGAGCTGTACAAACTGGTTCTGATAATGAAACTTA
>CBFGMW010000440.1:0-3101 GCA_965649925.1 uncultured Fluviicola sp. | reverse complement strand
TTTCTGTTAGTTCAGGAATCGAAATGGGCGGAGTAGGGGCCTTTGCCTTTGGAAAACAAATGCAAACGGGAATTCATAAAGCAACGAATAATTTCCTCCCGCTTGGCTGGCAGTATCAACTCTCGAATGGTCTTATACTCGATGTTCTTTTGAAATCTGAATTTCAGGTTCTCTTTGTGAACTGGTTTCAACTGAATGCAGGATTGGATCTTGAAGTCGGATCATTTCGGAATAACCTGAAACCGGAAATAGTTATTGGCCTGGGAAATATGAAAGCGAAACGAAACTTTTTTTATTCAAAATCATCGTTAGCACTAATAGGTTATGACGGGACGCTTCAGGGGTCTTTGATTGGCGATAAAAGCCAGGTGAAAGTTTCAGTAAAAGATATTGAACGGACGGTTTTTCTTCTGGAATTCGGTGTGAAATTTGGATTCGAAAAACTGCGGTTCGGATTGAATTATACTGTTCAAAGCAAAACATTTAGTAATCAACTAAGTGCTTTTCATTCCTGGGGAGTGATTTGTGTCAGTTACAATTATTAAGAAACTATTTCAATGTCCAATCTACAAAAGCATTCATGACTTCAATCCATTTTCCATTTTCATAGTCTGGCCTCCCGTCTACGATTGGAAAATAGTTGTGTTCCAAATTTGGATACCGTACCACTTCATAGTTTGTTTTTCCTGCTTCAATGAAATAGAGCGGAAGTAATTCGTTCATAAAAGCACATTTGTCTTCCGTTCCATAAGCAATGTAAAGCGGCGATTTAATCTTTGCCAGTGTTTCGAAGGTGGTTCCGGTAAAAGATCTCCAGGCAGTAAGTCCCGGTCCCATTTCGTTTGGATCATGAATTACCCGTTGAAATTCATATTGTTGTTTCTGCAGCGTATCGAGTTTGTCCCAGGATATATTTCCTTTCAAAGCTTCCTTGTAATTCAGCCATACTTGTTCATGTACTCTTCCAAGCGGATTAAAACCAAACAGACCGGTATGAGTAATTTTAGGGTTTGTTTCTGCCAAACGATCTGCAATTCTGGAGCCCTGTGAGTGTCCTGCAACAACAATTTTACTATTATCAATCCATGACTGTTTAGATAAATATTTCAGAACGGCATTTGCCCGATTCACATAGTTGTCGAGATAATCGGCATTCAGGAAGTCTTCCGAAATGCTGTTCTCGTCAGTAGAATCGGTAATGCAGATGTAACTTGAATTGATGTAACGTGCATTCGCTATTACCGGCGTTTTCGGCATAGAAATAACAACTACATGATAGTACTTTTTCATATAGTCCAAATCAAAGTTGGATAGCGTAATGGGAACATTTCCATAGCCCGGAATATCTACGAAAAGAGGAATAGGTAAAGAACCTTGTGCAAAAAGAAAAATTGGCTTTTTCTGAGTTAAATTGGTGTCGGCTAAAACAAAATCAATAGTATCTTTTTTTGATTTAAGACTGAAATGACTGTAGTTTGTTCCGGCAATTGGTTTCTGGGCAAAAGTGTGCGGAGCAGAAAACAGAATAATGATTGATAAAAACAGGTAGTGCTTCATTAGGTGCAAATAAGTAATTACAAAAAAAAAGAAAAAACTGTTCATTCGATATGAAACGTTGTTAAGAAATCTTATCGGAAGACTTTAAATGATCCGACATCTTCTCCTATCAGATTGTTTACCAAATCAATACAGGTGATTTTGTATGAAGAATTTGTGTATTTGAATTTCAGAGTATCTCCTTCGTGAATTGCAGAACTGAAGAAAGTGGTGCTGTCTGCTTTCAAGGTTAACAACGTTTGACCGCCGGTAATATCGTTTATCAAAGCTTCCACTTTCTTTCCGTTACCAGGAATCTGAATTCCTGTGCGCTGCGGAATCTGGAATGAGAAACCTTCATCAGGAATCTTTAAATAAGATTGATCTTTTTTTACTGCTTCACCACAAGAAACCAATTGGGTTACCAAAACTGGAATGAACAGGTATTTCTTCATGACTGATATGTTTTATAAAAAGTCGTTCGCTGATGTGCAAACGACTTTTGTGTTAACCTAATTAATTCTTAACAACTCTTCGAATAATGCTTTTTCCATCATAAGAAATACGTAATAAATAAACTCCTTTGCCCACAGACGAATTTGCATTCCAAATAATTTCCTGTTCAGAATTCTGAGCTTTGCCTGAATAAACATCGGCTACTTTCTGCCCAAGTGAATTAATTGCAATAACGGATAGATTATTTCCTGCCTCAAGTCCTTCTAATTGAATGCTTACTGAATTGCTGAATGGATTTGGTGAAATTCCGATTGAACCGGCAGAAAATTCGGTAATTCCGGCATCTGAAACGGTTACATTCATTAGAGTTGTATCCGTACAGTTTCCGTTGTCTGTAATGAGTGTTACTTCGTAAGTTCCGTATGCCGCGTATGTGTGTGATGGATTTTCGTCCGAACTTGCTCCACCATCACCAAAAAACCACGAAAAAGCAACTCCGTTTGTTGATGTATTTGTGAAATTAGCTGTAGTACCTGCGGAAGTGTATGAGAAATCTGCGAGAACCGGGTCAATAGTCACGGTTACCGGCACGCGTTCGCTGATACAATGCGAACTTACTGACCAGTCATAGAAATAGTAGTAAAATTCATCTCCTGCTGAAGAACCTGTAATATCAACCAATCCGGCCAAAGAATAGGGGAAAGAAGTTCCCGCATTATTCCGGTATAAATTCATTTGTGTTCCTCCGATACGGTATGAACCGGGCTGCAAAAGAACATTTAAAGCAACTACCTGATTTCCGGAGCCAATATTAACCGTAACAGATTCAACCTGGTTTCCGTTGTTGTCCCAGATTTGAATTGTTCTGTTTCCTGAACCTCCGGAGAATACTCTTACAGTCTCAATTGTGATTGCCTGATTGGCTGTAAACTCAATGTATTGAGTAGAAGTGTTGTTGTGATTCCCACCTGTTCCGAAAGAGTTATTTGCCGGACCAACGTTTCCTCCTCCGTTCGCAATCCTGTCTTCTACGTAAAAAGTTGTTGTAGAGGAGAGAGGAGTAGTGAATTCAGGACCTATAAAGAAAGCGGAACCTCCCGTTGCTGTGT
>CBFGMW010000439.1:0-3107 GCA_965649925.1 uncultured Fluviicola sp. | reverse complement strand
CTATGAAATTCCGAATCAGTCGTTCTTTAAAGGTTTCTTTCAGTCGATCGTCCCATATTTTGATCAGCCCGATTTCTTTACTCCGCGCATTGCAGAATTGAAAACTTCTGAGGCCATTGAATTACTGCTCCGGCTCGACAATTCATTCATTGGTTTCCTATTCGATTTCAACGAACCCCACAAGATAGATCTGGAATGTTTCATGAAAAAGAACTTCCTGTTTAATATCCCGCTGGCAGAGTTCGCACGGTTAACCGGAAGAAGTCTTTCCACTTTCAAACGCGATTTCGCCAAAACATTCGAAGAAACACCAGAGAAATGGCTACGTAAAAAACGACTGTCGGAAGCACATACCCTTCTTCAGTTTCAGCAGCAAAAGCCTTCAGATGTTTATCTGCAGGTAGGTTTTGAGAATTTCTCGCATTTTTCTACCGCTTTTAAATCGGAGTTCGGGTATAGTCCTTCGAATATTGGAAAACAAATTTGGTTTCTCCACTAAATCGCGCAGCGTTAGCGAGCACGAAATTCGTGCATTCGCGGGATACCGGCTTACCGCGAATTCGCGAATTGGCTCCGTTAACACTTCGCAAAAACGGTTATACAAGTGTTGGGTGCTTATTTCTCCCTAATCCTCTCTCAAGGCGGAAACTTCATTTCCACAATTCATTTTGCGTATCTTCGTTCAATGAAAATCCTCTTCGCATCTTCTAACGAAAACAAAATCAAAGAAATCAAAGCACTTCTTCCGGAAGGAATTGAACTGGTTTCTTTGGCAGATATTGATTTCCACGAAGAAATTCCAGAAACGTCGCCAACAATCGAAGAAAATGCCATTCAAAAAGCAACTTTTCTGGCCGACAAGCTTTCCATTCCCTGCTTTGCCGATGATACTGGTTTGGTTATACCAAAATTAAAAGGCGAGCCCGGAGTTTACTCGGCACGCTATGCAGGTGAGCAGCGAAATGCGGATGACAACATGAACCTGGTTTTACAGAAACTCGAAAACAGAACGGCACGATCGGCACATTTCCTAACGGTAATTGCCCTGCATATTTTCAATAAAACAGTTGTTTTTGAAGGTCAGGTTGATGGCACAATTACTACTGAAAAGCGAGGAACTAACGGATTTGGTTACGATCCGATATTTGTTCCGGAAAACGAAACACGGACTTTCGCTGAAATGAGCTCAGAAGAAAAAAATGCCATAAGTCACCGCGGAAGAGCCCTTGTAAAAATGATCGATTTTCTGGGACAGCTGACATTGGAAAATTAAGATTTCCTTCCTGAGATTTAAAGGTGTCGGATCGGTTGAAAAATAACTCTTCCTGCTATTGATATTACAAGGCGCAAACAGTAAATTTGCCCGCATGCAACCCGAAGATGTTTCGGCTTCATTTAAATTGTAATTGATCATATGGCAAATCCAAATTCAACAATCTTATACACGTTGACAGACGAAGCACCGGCTTTGGCAACGTATTCTTTTTTACCAATTGTGAAAGCTTTCGCTTCTACCGCAGGTATTTCAGTAGATTCAAGAGACATTTCCCTTGCAGGAAGAATTTTATCTGCATTTCCTGAAGCATTGTCAGCAGATCAAAAAGTAAATGATTCATTATCTGAATTGGGTAAACTGGCAACAACACCAGAAGCCAACATTATCAAACTGCCAAATATTTCTGCATCTATTCCGCAGTTGAAAGAAGCAATTGCCGAATTGCAGTCGAAAGGATTCAATATTCCTTCATACACTGATACTCCTTCAACAGAAGAAGAAAAGGCAGCAAAAACGAAATACGATAAGATTAAAGGAAGTGCGGTAAATCCGGTTCTTCGTGAAGGAAATTCTGACCGAAGAGCTCCGAAAGCAGTAAAAAACTACGCCAGAAAACATCCGCATTCCATGGGTGCCTGGTCGGCCGATTCTAAAACACACGTTGCAAGCATGCCAAACGGCGATTTCTACGGAAGTGAGGTTTCTGTAGTTGTTCCTGCTGCAACTGATGTTCGCATCGAATTAGTGAACAACACCGGAAACATTACTGTTTTAAAAGAAAAAACAAGTTTGAAAGATGGTGAAATCATCGACGGATCTGTTATGAGCCAAAAAGCATTGAGATCTTATCTTGCCAAAGAAATAGCTGATGCGAAAGCAAATAATCTTTTACTTTCTGTTCACCTGAAAGCAACAATGATGAAAGTTTCGGACCCGATTATTTTCGGAAATGTAGTTTCGGTTTTCTTCCAAGATGTTTATACAAAACATGCTGCAACATTTGCTG
This sequence comes from uncultured Fluviicola sp., assembly GCA_965649925.1. GTDB lineage: Bacteria > Bacteroidota > Bacteroidia > Flavobacteriales_D > Crocinitomicaceae > Fluviicola. Next base: position 825 of record CBFGMW010000439.1, on the reverse strand, counting down.
AATTAGGAATTAATCCGAACAACGGATTAGGCGATTTATACGCTCGCATTGAGAATTCGCCAAAGAAAGCTGAAATAATCGCTGACATAGAAGCTGAATACGCCAACAACCCGGCAATTGCCATGGTGAATTCTGAAAAAGGAATTACCAATCTTCATGTTCCGAGCGATGTAATTATCGACGCATCTGTTCCGGCCGCAATTCGTACATCCGGAAAAATGTGGAATAAAGAAGGAAAATTGCAGGACACGAAAATGATCATTCCGGATCGTGCTTACGCCGGAGTTTATCAATCGGCAATTGATTTCTGTAAGAAAAACGGAGCTTTAGACCCTACAACAATGGGATCAGTTCCGAATGTTGGTTTAATGGCTCAGGCAGCTGAAGAATACGGTTCACACGATAAAACTTTCCAGGTAGCTGAGAACGGTGTTGTGCGAGTTGTTGATGCAAACGGAAATGTGTTGATGCAACACGATGTGGAAGCCGGAGATATCTGGAGAATGTGCCAGACAAAAGATGCTCCTGTTCGCGACTGGGTTAAATTAGCTGTTAACAGAGCTCGTTTAAGTGATACTCCTGCCGTTTTCTGGTTAGACAGCAATAGAGCACATGACAGAGAATTGATTAAAAAAGTGGAGTTGTATCTGAAAGATCACGATACAAACGGCCTGGATATCCGCATTATGAATCCGAGTGACGCAACAACTTTCTCACTGGAACGAATTGTAAAAGGATTGGATACTATTTCTGTCACTGGTAACGTTCTGCGTGACTATAACACGGATTTATTCCCTATTCTTGAAGTTGGAACTTCAGCAAAAA
>CBFGMW010000438.1:0-3112 GCA_965649925.1 uncultured Fluviicola sp. | reverse complement strand
CGTTCCTTTTGCATAACTTTCGTTAACCGGCCCAGGATTTGGAGCCGCTGCTTTTTCAGCTACCGGAGCCGGGGCAGGAGCCACAGCTTCTTTTGCCGGAGCAGCTTCAGGAGCTTTTGTCTCTGCAACCGGAGCTGCCGATCCAGCCGGTCTTTCAGCTGAAGTGTCGATCAAACAAACTACTTGTCCAACTTTTACAACTTCACCTTCTTCCGCTTTCAATGTGATAATTCCGCTTTGTTCAGCCGGAAGTTCCAACGTGGCTTTGTCTGAATCTACTTCAGCAATAGCCTGATCTTTTTCTACGTAATCACCATCTGAAACAAGCCAGCTTGCAATTTCCACTTCTGAAATTGATTCTCCCGGGCTTGGTACTTTCATTTCTAATACTGACATATCTTCTAAATATTATGCTTTTACTTTTGCAAACTGAAACAGATCACTGTACAATTTCTTCAATCTGCGTTCATGTAATTTTTTAGAACCTTCTGCTGCTGCTGCAGAAGCCGTTCTCATAATTCCGATGAATGGAATGTGGCGTAATTTCATTGCCATGTAATTCCAGGCCCCCATGTTTTCGGGTTCCTCCTGGGCCCAAACAATATTTTTAGGATTGTATTTCGCAATAATTCCTTCAATTTGTTTCTGAGGTAAGGGGTACAATTGTTCAACACGAACGAAAGCCATATTGTCAACACCCATTTCCTGAGCTTTTTCTTTCATTTCGTAGTAGAACTTCCCGGAACAGAAAACAACTGTATCAATGTTTGCTTTTACAGCGGAAGTATCGTCTATTACTTCCTGGAAGCGACCGGTTGCCAATTCATCCAAAGTAGATGTAGCAGCAGGGTAGCGCAACAACATTTTAGGAGAGAAAACAACCAATGGTTTGCGGAATTCTCTGTTCAACTGACGACGCAATAAATGGAAATGATTTGCAGGAGTTGATGTGTTTACTACCTGGATATTCTCATCAGCACATTGCTGTAGAAAACGCTCCATACGGCCACTACTGTGTTCAGCTCCCTGACCTTCATATCCGTGCGGAAGCAACAATGTTAATCCACTTTGTGTAGACCATTTGTCTTCTCCGGCAGTAATGAACTGGTCAATCATGATTTGTGCTCCGTTGAAGAAATCACCGAACTGAGCTTCCCAAATTGTTAAGCCGTTAGGAGTTGCCAAAGAGTAACCGTATTCAAATCCAAGAACTCCGTATTCGGAAAGTAATGAATTGTAAACCGTGAATGGCGCCTGTTTGTCAGAAAGCATGTTCAACGTCACGATTTCTTCTTCCGTGTCTTCTGTTTTTACAACGGCATGACGGTGAGAGAATGTTCCGCGTTCAACATCCTGACCGGAAACACGAACCGGATTTCCATCAGCCAGCAAAGTTGCATAAGCCAGCATTTCTGCCGATCCCCAATCGAGATTGTCTCCCTGAATCGCAGCTAGGCGGTCATCGAAGATCTTTTGAATTTTACGGAAATATTTTTTCCCTTCAGGAAGCGTAGCCAATTTACGGCCCAATTCCAAAAGTTGTTTTTTGTCGTATCCGGTTTCCGGACTTTGATCGAAATCGGCCGGTTTACTGTGGCGGAATCCTTTCCATGTTTCGCTTAAGAAATCCCAAACAACAGCTTTTTCATTCTTACGCGCAGTCTCAAATTCACTTTCCAGGAAAGCGTTGTATTCTTCCTCTATTGCTTTTGCCTTCTCCTCTGTGATAGAACCTTCAGCCAGAAGTTGTTTCAGGTAAATATCTTTCGGATTCGGATGTTTTGCAATGATGTTATACAGATTCGGCTGTGTGAATTTAGGCTCATCTCCTTCATTGTGCCCGTATTTACGGTAACACAACAAATCAATAAACACATCGCGGTGGAATTTCTGACGGTATTCCATTGCAATTTCCATTGTTTGGATTACCGCCTCCACATCGTCGCCATTTACATGGAATACAGGTGTAAGCGTTGTTTTCGCAACGTCTGTACAATAAGTAGATGAACGTGCATCGTGGAAATTCGTTGTAAATCCTACCTGGTTATTTACGACAATATGAATAGTCCCACCGGCACGGTATCCGTCAAGTAATGCCATCTGAATTACTTCGTATACTACACCTTGTCCTGCAACTGCCGCATCACCATGAATCATCACCGGACAAACTTTGTCTTCGTCATGGAAATGATGATCCAGTTTTGCCCGGGCAATTCCCTGAACAACAGGATCAACTGCTTCCAGGTGCGAAGGATTTGGCGCCAATGTCAAACCAAGATCATTACCTGACTCACTTTTCAGAGAACTTGTAAATCCCTGGTGGTATTTAACATCGCCGTCAAATGCTGCATCGTAATCGAATTCTTTTCCTTCGAACTCAGAAAAAATATCCTGCGGACGTTTCTGGAAGATATTTGTTAGTGTGTTCAAACGACCACGGTGAGCCATTCCCATTACAAAATACTCTACTCCGAGGTTTGCGCCTTTTTCAACCATAGCATCTAAGGCAGGAATAAGTGCCTCACCTCCTTCAATCGAGAAACGTTTTTGGCCAACATATTTTTTTCCAAGGAATGCTTCAAAGTTTGAAGCCTGAACTAATTTTTTATAGATCTTCGTCTTTCTTTCCTGGTCGAATTTCGGACGGTTTTTCACTTCAATACTGTTGCGGAACCATTCCAAACGTTCCGGTTCACGCATGAACATATATTCGATACCTATCGACTGACAATAACACTGCTCTAGGTCGAGAATGATATCACGCAATGTTGCAGGTCCGATCCCGATTTGATCACCGGCCTGGAAAACTGTGTCTAAATCAGCAGTTTCCAATCCGAAATTCTCAATAGCAAGAGTCGGTTCGTATTTACGGCGTTCGCGTACCGGATTGGTTTTGGTAAACAAGTGACCACGGGTTCTGTACCCATTGATCAGATTGATTACCTTAAATTCTTTTTGGAAATTTTCCGGAATTGCCTCCCCTTCATCGAAATTGGCGCGGGCGAAATCAAATCCTTCAAAGAATTTTTTCCACCCAATATCCACGCTTTCAGGGTCTTGGCAGTAAGATTTATACAGATGATCAATTGCGTTTACATCAGCATTTCCTACG
>CBFGMW010000437.1:0-3125 GCA_965649925.1 uncultured Fluviicola sp. | reverse complement strand
AAAATTCGGGTTGGTGGATGAAAACGGAAAAGAGCTTCTGGGAACAAAATACGAATACATCTCAAATCCTGGATTTGTTGTAAAAGACATGGTTGAAATCAAGCAGGGAGGAAAATACGGCTTGTACAATTATGTTGACAAATCGATGGTAAACGTAAAATACGATGTGATTTATCCGAGTAAAATCATGGAGTATGTAGCTATCGGTGAAATTGGCGGCAAACTCTTCAAAATTTACAAAGACGGAACGCAGAAAGCATTCACGGAAAAAGAAAACGCACCGAATTACTTCAATTTATTGAAAGACTTCCGATTCAATTACCAATCTGAATTCTTCGCCTGGTGGTATAATACGGAGGAACTGGAATACTTCGATAGAGGGTATGGCAGTAACGGAATGATTATGCCTCCATCCTACCTCAACCAATTGAAGGTTTTTCCAAAATTCATGTATAGCATTTATTGTGAACAGGATTCATTGAATTACGAACCGTTAAAGCAGATAAAACGAAGTGATGATATTGTTTCTATTACAACCGACTTGTACAGAATGGTTTCTGAAGCCAGAGGAAATGTTATAAACACAAAAAACCTGGTTACCATTAATAAATCAAACCATGTAGTTGGATCTGTCGAATTGTATTCGGTTGATGACTATTCTATGATGGATGCAAACCAATATGCTGCACCTGCTTTCAAATTTATCAATGATAGTTTGATAGAAGTTAAAAACTACGTTTTTATGGAACGGGAGGAAGAATTCAATTCGTTCATGCCCTATGCTTACAGAACCAAATATGAATATTATTCCATAGAGAAATCTGGTAAGATAACCGCTTTAGGTAACGGAAATTATCCTATGATCTCAGCCATTGATCTTTCAAGAAATCATTTCAAAGGAAGTTTCTACCGGAATTTAAGGGAAGATGAAGTAGAACGGATAAAGCTCGACGGAACTGGTCCAACAGGCGAAGTATTCCATTTTGATGATCCGGAAGAAGCAGAATACCTTTCTTATCAGATTACCGACCATCTGTCTGTTGCCGATATGGAATTTATGATCAATGAATTATATGCATCAAAAGGCATGAAATTCACTGATCCTGCTCTGAATAATTATTTCTCGCAATTCAGCTGGTATAAACCGAAATACAAAAATGTAGATTCGAAATTGACTGATCTGGAAAAGCGGAATGTAGCCATGATCAAACGCTATTTGAAAGACATTAAATCAAATCCAGGAAAATTCATCCATGCCACAGTCGACGAATCGCATGCTGCCGGTTAGAATTCTACTTTTCCTATTGATAAATCTGTTCAATTTCGGGATTTTCGAAGTTGCTCTGACCTATATAAATCCGGACTTTGACAATGGTTTCCTGGTCCACAAAACGCATTTAGCATCAAATGTGCTCTTCAAATCCGGATTAGTTGTTCACGGAATTGCATCATGCACAACACTCTTTCTGTGCAGTTTACTTGTTTTGTTTCGTTTTGAGACTAAATTCCGGCAACTACATAAAACGTTAGGTAAAGCAGCTCTGATCTTATTGTTTCTATTCGTTGTTCCGGGTGGACTTATTCTCAGCTTTTATGCCGAGGGCGGTATAACCGGAAAATTCCTGTTCTTCCTGCTTGCCGTCTATACTGCTTATATCGGAAGAACGGCATACGTATCAATCAGAAGAAAAAATGTTCCGCTTCACACCTTGTTTATGAAAGAATTACTGTGCCTGCTTCTATCTGCAATCATTCTCAGAATTTCATTGATAACGCTAAGTCAGTTAAGTACTTTCGAGTGGAAAACGCTCTATTGTTTATCAATTGTTATCAGTTGGTTACCAACAATAATTATATTTGCTTTTCTAAAAAGAAGAAGCCGATACAACCATTTTGCTTAAAAATCGTTTATCTCTTTGTAAACAAATCCTATTTATGAAAAACCTGTTACTCATTCTGACAATCGTTACTTGCTGCTTATTCTCAAACAGTGCTAAAGCATCACACATTGTTGGTGGTGAAATTTATTATGACTCCCTTGGTAATAATAATTACAAAATCACCATTGAATTATTCCGGGATTGTGGTTCGGCAACAGGTTTCGATGCTCCGCTTCAGTATACTATTTTCTATGCTAACGGAACTGTTTACAGCACCTATAACGTCGATTTTTCATTGGTTGAACAGCTTCCTGTTGTTTATGATGATCCCTGTGTAACTCCTCCAACCGACATTTGTATTGAACGAGCGATTTACATTGATACTGTTACATTACCTTTCGATCCGGGAGGTTATTACGTTTCTTATCAACGTTGCTGCTGGGCGGGAAATATTGATAATATTGTTGATCCGACTGGAAACGGTATTACATTAACTACAAACATACCGGGTTCTTCGCTTGTAGATCTCGAAAATCACGGTGCCCGATTTGTGAACTATCCACCATTGGTATTGTGTTCCGGAAACTCATTGGATTTCGATCATCATGCATTTGATCCCGATGGAGATTCACTGGTATACTCACTTGCGGCGCCATATTTAGGTGGCAGCAGTTTGGATGTCACCCCAAGTCCGGAATCTGCCGCACCGTATGCTCCTGTCGACTGGAACCCCGGTTATTCAGCATCAATGCCATTCGGTACAGGCTCGAACATTGCAGTTGACTCCCAAACCGGAATGATCACCTTTACTCCGAACCTGGTTGGTAATTACGTTGCCGGAGTTCAGGTAGATGAATACCGGGAAGGAACCCTGATTAACTCGCATATCAGGACCTACGGCTACCGCATCGTAGCCTGTCAGGTAGAAATACCTGTAGAAGTTGCTATTACGGGACCAAGCTCAATTATTGAAGACTGTGGTTTTGCCGGATTTATCGTTTCTAGGTCTGACAGTACGGAAGCATTGGTAGTTCAGGTATTACTAAGTGGTACTGCAACCAATGGTGATGATTACCCTTACATTGAAGACACGTTGATTATTCCTGCGAATGTTGGTTCAGATACTATTGGGATCTCTGCATACTTCGACAATTTAACAGAAGGAAATGAAACGGTAGAATTCAATATTATCATCGAAAATATCTGTGAAGGAACATTCGATACTACATCTATTTCCTTAACGAT
>CBFGMW010000436.1:0-3130 GCA_965649925.1 uncultured Fluviicola sp. | reverse complement strand
TCTGAATCGTACTTTCGCGCCTTCAATAGCGGCATCTTTGATACTCATTCCCTGCAGACGTTTCTGAACTGCAAATTCTACAATCAAAACGGCGTTCTTACCAAGTAGCCCGACGAGCATGACCAGCCCGACCTGCGCGTAAATGTTGTTTTCTAATCCCAGAACTTTAATGATCAGGAATGATCCGAAAATTCCCGCGGGAAGTGAGAAAATAACGGCTAACGGAATAATGAAGCTTTCGTATTGAGCTGCAAGTACGAAGTAAACGAAGATAATTACGATAATGAAAATGTAAATGGCTTCATTTCCTCTTCGAACCTCGTCAAAAGAAAGTGCCGCCCAATCAATATCATAACCATTCGGTAATTCTTTCGCGGCAACCTCCTGAACTGCAGCAATTGCTTCACCGGAGCTGTAACCTTTGGCAGGAGATCCTCTGAAACCAGCCGTGTTATACATGTTGTAACGGTTAATTTCATTGGCCCCCTGTTTCTTTACAATTTTCATGAATGCGGAAAAGGGAACCATCTCATCGCGGTCGTTTTTCACGTACAACTTCATGATGTCTGTAGGAAGTCTCCGGTATTCCGGAGCAGCCTGCACAAACACCTTGAAGAACCGCTGGTATTTGATGAAACCAAGTTCATACGTACTACCTACAAAAATGGAAAGAGTGTTCATTGCATTTCCGATCGAAACGCCTTTCTGCATCGCGAGTTTATTGTCAATCTGAATTTCGTACTGCGGATAATTGGCACTAAAGAAGGTGAACAAACCGGTTAACTCCTTGCGTTTTTGCAAAGCAGCCATGAAATCATTTTTCACTTTCTCCAGATCTTCGTAAGTTCCGGTATTGGTTTTATCCAATAACTGAAGCGCAAATCCTCCTGCGGCACCATAACCGGGAACAGCCGGTGGATCAAAGAATTCAATGGTTGCTCCGGGAATCGCACGCGCTTTTTCTTCGAGTTCATACATGATTTCTTTTACGGTATGCTTACGATCATCCCAGGGTTTCAGGTTGATCAGACAAGTTCCTGCATTCGACCCGCGGCCTTCGGTCAAAACCTCATAACCGGCAATGGATGAAACAGATTTCACTCCGTCAACTTTCGTGATAATGTCCTGAAGCTGGCGTGAAATGTCGTTTGTTCTTTCCAGCGTAGATCCCGGAGGTGTTTGAACAATTGCATAGATCATTCCCTGGTCTTCACTGGGAATAAACCCGGAAGGAAGTGTTCGTGTAATTCCAAAAATTCCAAGTCCGAAGACTAACAGAATTCCCCATGTCACCACTTTCCGGTTGACAATCAGTTTCATTAATCCGACATATCGTCCCGTCAGTTTATCGAAACCGCGATTAAAGCTGTCGATGAATCTGGTAATGATGTTTCGCTTTTTCGGTTTTCCATGATTGTTTTTCAGGATCATTGCACAGAGAACAGGAGTGAGTGTTAAAGCCACAAATCCGGAAACTACAATGGAAGTTGCCATTGTAATGGCGAATTGGCGGTAGAAAATACCAACCGGTCCCGACATAAAAGCAACCGGAACGAAAACGGCAGTCATCAAAAGGGTAATTGCGATTACCGCACCACTGATTTCTTTCAATACTTTCTTAACAGCTTTGTAAGGCGTTAAATGCGGTTCTTCTTCCATCTTGGCGTGAACCGCTTCCACGACGACAATTGCATCATCGACGACAATACCAATAGCCAATACCAAAGCAAAGAGTGTGATCATGTTAATCGTCAAACCGAACATCTGCATGAAAATGAACGCTCCAATCAATGAAATTGGAACAGCCAGGGTAGGAATGAGGGTTGATCTCCAATCTCCGAGGAAAATAAAAACTACCAAAGCCACCAAAATGAACGCATCACGCAGGGTATGCATAACGCTTTCTGTGGATGCATCAAGGAAGTTAGAAACGTCATAACTGATCTCATAGTCCATTCCGGGTGGGAAATGGGATTTCATCTCTTCCAGTTTGAGTTTTACATTGTCAATTACTTCACTGGCGTTACTTCCGTAGGTTTGTTTTAATACAATTGCTGCTGAAGGATGATTATTCAGATTCGAGTAAATATCGTAGTATTCGCTGCCCAATTTTACTTCCGCAACATCTTTTAAGCGAAGAATTTCTCCATCAGGTGATGCACGGATAATGACATCTTCATATTCTTCCGGTTCGTTGTAACGGTCGGTGTAGGCAAGAACATATTCCAGCGCTTCGGCACGACTTCCGTCACCACGACCAATACGACCGGGCTTTCCGATGATACTTTGATCATTTAAGGCTTCCATTACTTCATCCGGAGAAACATTGTAGGCCCGCATTCTGTCAGGATTCAACCAAACACGCATAGCGTATTGTCTGCTTCCTAAGATTTTTGCCTGACCAATTCCGCTGATACGCTGTAATTCCGGAATCATATCGATACCTGCGTAATTGAAGAGGAATTTCATGTTTGCACTGGTGTCCTTACTGTACAAGTTCACATACATCAACATACTTGGCATGATAGGCGTAATAATTACACCTTCTCGCTGCACCAGTTCAGGTAAACGGTTTCTTACTTGTTCTACACGATTCGAAATTTGAACCAAAGCCGCGTTCGGGTCGGTTCCGAGTTCAAACACAATTTGAATATTTGCTTCACCGGCTGAGGTAGCATCGGAAGTCATATATTTCATTCCCCAGGCACCATTAATGGCTTGTTCCAAAGGAATAATAACAGATTCTGTGAGGGTTTTTGCACTTGCTCCCGGATAAGAAGCACTCACCATTACTGTTGGTGGTGCAATTTCCGGGAACTGAGAGGTTGGTAATGTTTTGATCGAAATGATCCCCATGAAAATGATCACGAGTGAAAGTACAATCGCTAAAACCGGTCTCTGAATGAATTTATTAAACATATCTTTCTGCTTTAGGGATTATTCGACGTAAACTTTCAACTTTGAAATGACAGATTTCGGGCTTTCGAATGTGTAATGAATCTTTTCACCTTCTTTCACTTTTCGAATTCCTTCAACCACAATTTTATCTGTCGGTCTGATTCCTTTGTCGATTACATAAATATCCGGTAACTCAGATTTGATAGTGATTTCGCGGGAGTGGACTTCGTTG
>CBFGMW010000435.1:0-3147 GCA_965649925.1 uncultured Fluviicola sp. | reverse complement strand
CCGATCTGGGTCTACGGTGTAGACGTTGCCGGTCAGGGATGTCCTTACTATGATGGTGTTAATAACTGGGTATACGATCAATATCAAATCGGTACATCTGCATCATTCAAAAAAGTATTCTCAAGCTTAACATGGATTGCTAATACATTGGTTGCTGAAGACAGAGACTTGATGGAAACAGATGTTCGTATCAAATTGCGCGTTGAAAAAGCGTATGAAGATTACACTGCTACAGGATTAAATGGTGGTAAACCAATGTACTCCTGGAATATGGATGCTTTGCAAACAACAACTGCTAGTCGTGACGCTTTAGTTAGCGCACTTGACCTGATCAATGTTGTTCCGAATCCATACTATGCATTTGCAGATTACGAACGTAACCGTATTGATACACGTGTTAAAATCACGAACCTGCCAGACCAATGTACTGTAACAATTTACAGCTCAAGCGGTAAAATGGTCCGTCAATACAAAAAGGATAACCAGGTAACATCTATTGACTGGGATTTGAAGAATGCTATTGGCGTTCCGATCGCAAGTGGAGTATACCTGATCCATGTTGACGTACCAGACGTGGGTGAGAAAATCGTTAAGTTCTTTGGCGGTATGCGTCAAATTGACCTTGAGAATATTTAATCTATACTGAACAAAGTATGAAATCGATTAATAAAGTTTTAAAATATGCAGCGATTGCTGGAGTAGTGATGAGCTACTCTAGCAGCTACGCTGGAAACGAAGACCGTGTTGGTTCTTCCGGAGGTGGCGAGTTACTTATCAACCCTTGGTCAAGAAGTATTGGTTATGGTGATGCAGGAGTAGCTTCAACAACAGGATTGGAAGCGACTTACACGAACATTGCGGGTTTAGCTTTTACAGATAAGACTCAATTGAAATTCAATAGAACGAACTGGTTAGGTTCGGCAAATATTGGATTGAATTCAGCTGGTTTGGCTCAACGCATTTCTGATAATACTGTTATTGCTATCTCGGTTCAGACTATGAACTTTGGTGATGTAATGGTAACAACTGTTGATTTACCTGAAGGTGGTCTTGGAAATTTTTCTCCGCGATACAATGTGTTCAACGTTGGTTTTGCAAGAAGTTTCTCGTCATCTATCTATGGGGGATTGAACTTTAAAGTTATTTCTGAAAGCATCTCAAACTTAAAAGCTACAGGTATCGCTTTTGATGCAGGTATCCGTTATGTTACAGGTGAACAAGAACAAATTAAGTTCGGTATCTCATTGAAAAATGTTGGTCCCGTAATGAAGTATAGAGGTGATGGTTTGTCTACTGAGGTAACTTATGAGACAAATGAGGAAATTGCAACGTTGGAACAACGTTCTGCTTCTTTTGAATTACCTTCTTTGTTGAATATCGGCGCATCGTATGATTTCAATTTCACCGAAACATCGAAATTGATTGTTATGGGAGCTTTCACAGCTAACTCATTTCAAAACGATCAATACCGTGCCGGTTTAGATTACGGAATGACTACAGATAAGTTTGCATTCAATATTCGTGCTGGTTATGTAATGGAGAAAAATATTTTCTCTGTTGAAAACCGTTCGAATGCATTGATCGGACCTACTGCAGGTTTCTCTGCAGATGCTTTGGTTGGAAAGAACAAAAGCGCTTTGGGTCTTGAATACGCGGTTCGTATGGCTGGTACACTCGGATACATTCACACATTGGGTGTAACGTTTAGCTTGAAATAAGTTCGCTTATTGCATCAATACAGAAAAAAACATATATTTGTTACAACAGGAGAGTCCATTGGGCTCTCTTGTTTTTGTTATATAAGGAATCAAATAGAATGAATAATGGCTGATTTAGCTTACTATACGGAAGAAGGATTGAAAAAGTTGAAAGATGAACTGCATCACATGAAAACAGTTCAGCGTCCTTCTATATCAGAACAAATTGCTGAGGCACGTGATAAAGGTGATTTATCTGAAAATGCGGAATATGATGCTGCGAAAGAAGCTCAGGGTCTCCTGGAAATGAAAATTTCTAAGATGGAGGCTTTGATCTCAAAAGCACGGATTATAGACAACGATGCAATCGATAATTCGAAGGTGTATATTTTATCATGTGTTACTATTAAGAACGTAGATAATGGAATGACTGTTCAGTACACATTAGTTGCTGAAAGTGAGGCTGATCTCAAAGCGAAGAAAATCTCTATTGATTCTCCGATCGGGAAAGGCTTGCTTGGTAAGAAAGTTGGAGATGTTGCTGACATTCAGACGCCGAACGGAATCATGAAGTTTGAAATTCTTGAAATCACGCGCTGATGCCAACAATTTTTTCAAAGATAGTTGCAGGTGAAATTCCCTGCCATAAAGTAGCCGAGAACAAACAATTCTTGGCTTTTTTGGATATACAACCCATTCGAATGGGACATGTACTGGTTATCCCAAAAAAGGAGACAGATTATTTGTTCGATCTAGATGATGCCGAATTAAGTGAGCTGATGCTTTTCTCAAAAGGAGTAGCTAAAGCGATTAAAACAGTGTTTCCGTGCAGGAAAGTAGGCGTTTCGGTAATCGGACTGGAAGTTCCGCACGCTCATGTTCATCTGCTGCCAATGAATGCATTGCACGATATGGATTTCACAAAGGAAAAATTAAAACCTTCTCAGGAAGAATTAGCTGAAGTAGCAAAGAAACTTGCCGAGGCTTATCAGGATTAAGAAATAGATCACAAAACAAAAGCAGGATAGAAGTCCTGCTTTTTTAGTTAAGATGTTTCTATTGAAACTATTTCTTTTTACTGGTTGTTTTCTTCGCCTTTGGAGAAGTAGTAGCGTATTTGTCGTCTTTCGAAACAGTAATTCGCTTCTTGAGAGTATATGTATGGCAATCTTTTGTTGCAGTTAATGTGATGGTGTATGTACCGGATTTAGCATAATAGTGTTTCTTCGGATTCGCGAGCTTGGATGTGTGACCGTCACCGAAATTCCAAAGGTAGGAAGTACAGTTCTTCGATTTGTTACTTACAACAACACTAAGCCAGGTTTCAGACACTTTAAAACTGAGATAGGGTGAAACTTCCGGCGCCGGGTGCTGAACCTGGTTTAAATGATAGGTGTTGTAATTCGACAGGACGTAATGTGATGCTAAACTGGCAAGGGTTTTCACCCAA
>CBFGMW010000434.1:0-3168 GCA_965649925.1 uncultured Fluviicola sp. | reverse complement strand
TGATTGGCCTTATTGACATCTACTTTCTCAATCGTAATCTCGCTGTTTGTGGTTATCGGCAGCTGATCTTCCACAACGATTTCAACAGGAGTTCCTTTCAGATTTTTGATCGAGATTTCAAATGAAACCGTTCGCTCAATATCTTTGTCGATGATTTTCTCTTTCACATCTTTTTTCATCAGAACTCTACGTGCGATAATATTCGGATCTTTTCCAAGACTCAATAAAAGAGTATCGCTCATAGTTGTAGGATTTAAATAAGTTTCACCCATGAAAGTTCCGTCGAAGAAGATATTTGCTGTTGCAGGAACTAATTGAAGTTCATCCAGTTTAAGGATTTCAGCAACCAGGAATACTCCCGGATCAATTTTCGGAACGCAGTAATATCTGTAGTTAGCTGTCAACTCATTGTTTTGAACCAAAACCAAGTGACTTTCTCCATCAGATTCTATTGTATACGGCAGATCAATTTTGTATTCGGCAGCAATCACGCGGTCGATCATTGTAGTGAAATTGTATGCTTCTCCTGCTGGAGCCGGGGCGTTAGAGTAGGCATCTTCGAGCGATTTTGACAACTCATCTTTTTGATAAACGCCCACATTATTGGTACGTCCGTAATTTGAATACGTCTGCTGGTAGTAATAATCCAAATACCACGGATGTAATTCCGGTTTGGTTTTGTTCTGAGACGGATCAATGGTGGAAAGCGTAATCTTTACATCATCCCATTTTTCCTGCGTGTTCTGACGAATTAATGCTTTGTAGGTCAAATTCACCTTGCCGGTGTTGATATCTGCTCTTAAATCGTAGCTGGGAACCCAGGAAGCGTCGGAAACCAAATAAGAAACATTTAGTTTTCCGGTAACTACTTCTTTCGATTGTACAGTTACAATAATTCGGTGGATTGGTCCTTTTGGCTGTTCCGGCTCATTGGAAGACTGATAGTTCAATAAATCCTGCATACGCTGATTCATAGCACTGTACTTTGCTGTTTTCTCCGCTTTACGTTTCTGAAGCACCTGAATTTTCTTGTTCAGTTCATTCATTTTCACCTGGTAGTATTCCATTGCCTGTTTGAGAAGCTGAATAGAATCATTTACTTTCCCCTGACCTTTGATTGCGCCGTTGTTTGCCAGGATATTCTTAGAAGTGTTCAAAACATCAATTTCATCCTGGATTTCACGTAAATCGTAATTCATGTTATCCAATGAATCCTGGAGCAGGCGAATATCGTTTCTGATCTTCAATGGTAATCCTTCCAGTTTTGGTTTAAGCGGCTCAGGATAATACGTATCGTACTTCGAATCGATGATAATCACATTGCCGAATGCTTTTACCTGTAAACTTCTCGGATCAATATTCGGACTAACTCCTTCAATGATGAGTTCCGTAACACCAACTTTTGCCGTAAAATTGGCCTTTCTGTAGATTTGTGCTCCGTTGGTATAAACGGTAACGTCGGAAATTGTGGATTTGATGGTTTCTTTGTCTCCGGCGAAGGAGTTGAAGCAAAAGAGAATGCTCCAAAGGAGAAATATACGTTTCATGTTTTTGTTTTTGATTCGGCGGTTAGTACCGTTACCTTCCAAAAACGTTCAACAAAAACTGAAATTCACATACTATTGCCGGCAAAAAGGAACCATTTTTCCTTCTTTCCATTCGAAAGTTTCTATGGTAACATGTTCATTCCAAATGCACTTCTCGTTGTATTCATCATGAGAGATTACCCGAAAGATCTGGTCTTTTTCCGGCTTTCGTGAATAAGGAATCGAATAATCATCTTCCGATTCTTTGGTTGGGAAGATCAATTCATTCGAACTATGAAAAAGAGCGGCTTCACCCATTCCGTAACCTTCCTCAAGAAGCTGCAGACCATTGCTGGTTTCAAGAATGTAGACTTCACTCCACGTTACCCCGCAGGCATCAGCTAATGAATTGTAAATGAAAATGTGTTCTACTCCCTCTAGTAAGGGATTTTTGATCATTACCAATTCTCCGTTTGCCGGATCATCCGCATGTATCACTTCAAATTCTATTTGCTTTGTAATCAGTTTTTTGGAAAAAATCCGAAGTGACATATAATAATCAACTTGCTCTTCCTCTCTTTTGACAACGCGTGAAATTCCCCAAACAGCTGAAGTGGAATCAGACATTCTCAACACTTCATTTGTCAGCAAGCCACCCCAAACATATCCTTTTTTCTTTCCCGATTCAACATGAATCCATTTCGATTGAAGTCCGTTTATGGTAGTGTCAACAGAAGAAATATCCAGCACTTTTACGCGATCGCCAATGAGTAGTTTAGCCAGCATTTCTGATCCGGCTGTAGGCTGAGATCTCAATTTACATGCATCGGCAAAAACATAGGCTTCTTTCAGCTGCACGGACCAATCGAAATTCCAGGATTCAAAATTGTAAGCTTCCGTGCGAATTTCTTCCTGAGAAAATGAAAATTCAGTGATTAAAACCGAAAAGATAAAGACCAGCAGCCTTTTCATCTTAAGCGATCAATGATTTTATTTCAGCAATAATCCGATCTGCCAGATCTGCAGCAGCCTGAGCATCTTTACTTTCAGTATAAACGCGAATAATTGGCTCCGTATTACTCTTGCGCAAATGAACCCATTCTTTGCCGATATAAATTTTTACACCGTCAACAGTATCCACTTCTTCGTGAGCATATTTTTTTGCCATTGAAGTCAGAATTCCATCTACGTCGATTCCGGGAGAAAGATCAATTTTCTTCTTCGCCATTTCGTAATTCGGGTAGGAAGCACGTAAAGCCGTCATCGACATTTTTTTGTGTGCCAAATGCGATAAGAACAGTGCAATTCCCACTAATGAATCACGGCCGTAGTGCAATTCCGGATAGATGATTCCACCATTTCCTTCACCGCCAATTACAGCGTTCACTTCTTTCATTTTCACTACTACATTCACTTCACCAACTGCTGAAGCGTGGTAAACAGATCCTGTTTCTTCAGTAATATCGCGCAAAGCACGCGTAGAACTTAAATTGGAAACAGTTGCTCCTTTTCGTTTGGATAGATTGTAATCTGAAACGGCTACCTATGTATATTTCTCACCGTACATTGATCCGTCTTCATTAACCTTAGCCAGACGATCTACATCCGGATCGACCGTTATTCCCTAATGTGCTTTTTCGGA
>CBFGMW010000433.1:0-3168 GCA_965649925.1 uncultured Fluviicola sp. | reverse complement strand
ACCGTTCTTTTAACGATGTACTTGTTGGATCTTTCCCTAAGGCTATTGTAACAGATTTTTTTGTTTCCTCCAGTTGAACCAATGTCTTCTTGTCATTGTCGACCTTCATTTGCGCTTTTTCAATAGCTGTCAAATTCGTTGCTTCATCCAGGGATTTTTCTTCCTCTTTAGACTGAGTTAACTGTTCCTGGTATTCCTTCCAATCTTTGTCGGAAGCGGCAGTTGCTTCAACCAAACCCGGATCACCAGCGTACGCAGCAATCTGTTCTTTTTTCTCCAAAACACCAACCTGCTGATCAATGTAATCACTCAGCGTATTCGAATTTTTTGAATCTACTTCTGTTTGTCGTTGACGAACCGCTTCTGCCGTTGGTGCATTCTGGAACGTAGTATTGTTTACTTCCTGCAGGAATGTCAATTGCGCATCGATTACTTTTTCCTGCGTTTTCAGATCGTCTAATTTCTTCGATTGAATTGCAATTTCTTCCTGAACCATTTTCAGTTCATTCTCTTTCGAACTGATCTTCGATTCAATTGCAGGTTTGTCTTTTGTCTTCGCTTCTGCCAGCTCCGTTTTCAGGATTTCAATTTCCTTAGCAATAGATTTTTCAGTGCTTTTAAAGGAAGTCAAATCTGTTTCGGCCTTATTTTCCTTTTGAACAACACTTTTCCTTTTCTCAATAAAAGGCTGAAGCACAGTTGATTTGTCTGATTCCAAAACATATTTTATAGTTTCGCTCTTTTCGTCAACAATTGTCTTGATTTTAGAATCATCGTTATTCTGAGCCGCAAGTGAAACTGCTTCTGAGAGAATCTTAAGATCTTTTGCTTTCTGCTCTTCCTGCGCAACTTTCGGTGCAATAGAATCAGAGAATTTCATGAATGTGGCAGCTTCGTTCTTCAGTTCATCAGCCTGATTCATCAATGCCTGGGCTTCTTTCAGTAGTTTATATTTCTCTTCATCTGTTCCGGTGGCAGATTTAGCCACTAATCCTTTTGCTTCGAGCTGTTTTTTATCTGCTTCATTCAGGGCTTTCAATGCTTTTACTTTCGCACCATCAGCCATTTTCACTGCTGCTTTGGCTTTTTCGTCCTGAATTCCGGCAATTTCAGAGATCTTTTCAGATTTTTCCTGCGGGCTTGCACCGTC
Source organism: uncultured Fluviicola sp. (assembly GCA_965649925.1). Taxonomy (GTDB): domain Bacteria; phylum Bacteroidota; class Bacteroidia; order Flavobacteriales_D; family Crocinitomicaceae; genus Fluviicola. Next base: position 2,018 of record CBFGMW010000433.1, on the reverse strand, counting down.
AACTCCTAAAGTAGCCAAAACAGCAGAATTGGTTGAACCACTTAACTGCTCTTCTGTGAAATTCTGGAAATTAACATTCAATTCTGCCTTTTGCTGAATGACTTCTGCAAGTATGGATGACGGGTCATCGAAATTCTCATTAAATTGATCCGTAACTTTTACAATCTCACTGTTCTCCAGCATTTCCTGATCAATACGCTGCTTGAGCGGTTTGAATTCCTTGGTGTAAGGAACATTCATCTGGTATTTGTGAATTTTGGAACTTCCTTCCACCTTCATTTCATAGGTGTAACTTCCGCCTTTTGGCAAAGTAATGAGGTATTTCCCTTTTGAATCGCTCACAAATGTTCCGATTAATTCATTGGTTTTTCCATCCCTGACATTAATCGTAATTTTTTTATTTTCCGGGTTAATCGCAGATGCAAAATCACCTTTTATAACGGCAAGCTGCATAGGTAAGCGATTCACTTTCACCTTGTAGACATACATTTTCCCGTTATTACTTTGTCGCGAAGAAGCGAAGCAGGCGTTTTGATCCAGGGAATCTACCACATAGAACAAATCGTTATCAGCGGAAGAGATCGCAAAATCTACATTCTCGACTTCACCGAATGAACCGTTTGTGGTATTGATCTTTGCCCGGAAAATATCATAGCCACCCATTGAATTATGTCCTTTCGAACTGAAATACAAATATTGTCCGTTCGGATGCATGTACGGAAAATCTTCATCGGAAGTGGTATTCACGCCACCGTTCACTAATTGCGGAGCTCCCCAGGTTTTATCCGGAAGTCGTTTAGCGCAATAAATATCTTTTTGTCCTTTGTCGGAATCACCATACGAAGCGTAATAAACAATGGAAGAATTTGGTGGGAAGTGAATTAATGGAACATAATTCTTCTTCTTATCAATTTTCGACTGAAAGTTAGCCGCAACCAGGATCTCGCCTCCGATATTCCGTAAATCATAAATGCGGAAAAATTCAGCTGCAGAATACTCCCGTTTTTCAAGAACAACAATTTCTGTAATTCCCGAGAGCAGTTTTTTTCCGTCATTACACATCTGGATTTGCCTGTCGACCTCAAATTTCGGATTAATGTTATTTCCTGCTTTCGATTTGTAGAGATTGTAGCTCTTGACTGCTTCGTTGAACTGGTAAGTTAAATGGTATGCTTTTCCAAGAAAGAAATAAGCCGCAACATTGATATTCGGATCAGTAACGCTGTATTGTAAATATTTGAACGCATCTGTTTTCTTATATGCGCTGTAGAGCAGACATGTTCCATATTTGTACTGGTAATCGAACGATCTGGGTTGCAGTGCAAGAAGTCGTTCTACGTATGTTTTCGCTTCTGCATATTTCTCATCTGCGAATAATTTTTCGGCAGTCAGCCTGAGTTCTTCTTCCGATTCTTGAGACAATACAATGACAGGGGCTGAGAATGTCAGCATCACCACAAGTAGTGTTTTGATATATCTTTTAAAAGGTTGCAAATCTGCTCATTGGCTTTCTTTATACGCCTATCTTTTGAAAAGGTTCATCTTGCTCTCTTCGCCGTGTAAAAGCCTGACAATATTTTTTCTGTGCGCAAAAATTACAATTGCGGCCAATACGGTTCCGAAAATGGGAAGTGCTATAGTCTTAATTTCAAATCCGAACCAAAGCAGCAATGCAAAGCTAACTGAAGCGCATATAGAACCAAGCGACACGTAACTGGAAACAGCGAATACAGCAAGAAAGACTAACAGGCAAATCAGAGCAGCCAGCGGTTGTAATCCTATAATGACTCCAAGTGAGGTAGCAACGCCTTTCCCGCCTCTGAAATTAGCGAAGATTGGAAACACATGACCTAAAACTGCTAAAAAAGTAGCAACAAGCTGAACATGTGTCAATTCCGGTGCTTCATAATGATATGGTAAAATAAAGAAAGGAATCATTACTGCTAAGATTCCTTTCAAAACATCTATCATCAGAACATCTTTCCCGGCCTTTTTTCCAAGCACACGAAAAGTGTTTG
>CBFGMW010000432.1:0-3186 GCA_965649925.1 uncultured Fluviicola sp. | reverse complement strand
AATCAATAGCCCCGACTTTCATTTTGATACATGAAAAACCAGCTTCGAGTTTTGCGTTTACCTGTTCCTGCATGAATTGTGCTTCTCCCATCCACACTAATCCGTTGATAGGAATATGTTTTTCTCCTTTTGTAAATGCCGATGGGAAATAGATTTGGTTGCCGCCGTTCACCAGGTCGAAAATGCACATTTCAAGTCCCATCAGGATAGAAGGGAAGTTGTTTAATTTGATTGGGTGTTCAATGTAAAAATCTACTTTTTTCTGAAGATCATTCAGTTTCTCTTCGTAAAGCGAATCCGTTGAAAAGTCTGGTGACAATCCTTCAATAACAGAGCATTCACCCTTTCCGGTTAACCCGGTTTCCTTGTCTTTCAACTCTAAAATCCAGCATTTCTTCTCCGTTAAAATTCCCCTGCTTGTTCCGCTTGGCTGTTTAAACAACAATATGTGTTTGGAATAACTGAGTGAGAAACGTGAGCTCATACGTTAATCGTTAATGATTGTTTGGTTGAACATGTAAAGCCCCAAAGAAGTTGCGGAAAATAAAAGTGCCAGTAAGAAGGTATTGAGTGCTACAATTTTTAGCTGCGAATCCAGCAGACGTGCTTCTTTTGTTCTGAAAACAAATTTCAAATGTCTCAACAAAACAATAAACGGAATAATGGTAGTCAAATACCACCAGTTTTGTTGTAAATACATGAATACACCCCAGCTCGCAAATGCCAGAATGACTAACGACAGGTGATACATTTTACCCTGTTCAAAGCCCAGTTTCACAACTAATGTGCGTTTCCCGACTTTTTCATCGTTTTCATGATCGCGCATGTTGTTCAGGTTTAAAACCAGTGTGCTCATGCTGCCGATAGTAATGGCCGGATAAATTAAATTCAGATCCAGATTATTCGCAAAAAGAGGATAAACCCCCATTACACTTACAATTCCGAAGAAAAGAAAAACAAAAATATCGCCCAAACCTAAATATCCGTAGGCGTGTTTTCCCATTGTGTAGGTAATTGCTGCAAGTACACAGGAAGCAGCCAATAAAACATAGCTGTATATGATGTTAACAGAAAGTAGCTGTGTTCCAATATAAATTAGCGTTCCTGCGCTTAGCATAGAAAGAATGATCAGTATTAAAATAGCGCGCTTCATGGCTGCTTTTGATATTTCGCCTGATTGAACACTGCGCATCGGGCCAACCCTTCCACTGTTATCTGCACCTTTCAGCGTATCACCCAAATCATTTGCAAGATTTGAAAGGATTTGAAACAAAACCGTGGTTGAAAGTGCCAGAAGGAAAACAGGTGTATTCCAAAATCCATCGTTAAAGGCGCAAACGCTGCCAACGATAATACCCGATATTGAAAGAGGAAGTGTACGCAATCTCAGCGCTTTTATCCAGGAGCCTACAGAAGTCATGGATGTAAATTTCGTTCTTTTCTTTGGTTTGGAAACCGATTTTATGAACTTTTTAAGCCTACTCCGCTGATTTTTTTGATAGAAGTAATCTTCTCAAATGACTATTTTTGTACAATGGAAAAAGACCTTAGTCAACTGGCTCTTTGTCAGATTCTCAATATAAAATACCCGATTATCATGGCGCCTATGTTTCTCGTCTCGAATGAGGAAATGCTTATTGCTGCCGGAAAATCTGGAATAGCAGGTGCAATTCCTGCATTGAATTATCGAAGTACGGAATTGTTTGCCGAAGGATTGGCAAGATTGAAAAAAGAATCAGTCGGCCCAATTGGCGTTAATTTGATAGTGAATCCATCGAACATACGGATGGAAGAGCAATTGAAGATTTGTGTAGATCAGGGAGTCGAGTTTATCATTACCTCACTTGGAAAACCACAGCATGCAATAGAAGAAGCGCATAAGGCTGGAATCAAAGTTTTCTGCGATGTGGTGGACGCTGCAATGGCAAAGAAAGTGGCCGATTTAGGTGCAGATGCTGTGATTGCTGTGAACAATAGAGCTGGGGGACACGCAGGCGAAATTTCTCCGAAACAATTGATCCAGGATATCAAAAGTGCAGTTTCCATTCCTGTTATTTCGGCCGGTGGAGTAGGTACAAAGAAAGAAATGGAAGAGTTTATGGAGTATGGCGCAGATGGTTTTTCGATCGGTACAATCTTCATTGCTTCTGAAGAATCACCGGTTTCTGCTGAATATAAAAATGCCTGTGTAGAATACGGAGCTAAAGATATTGTACTTACAACAAGGCTTTCCGGAACTCCATGTACTATTATCCAAACGCCGTACGTGAAGGAAATAGGTACTGAGCAAAGTGGACTGGAAAGCTTCTTCTCCAGGAATAGAAGATTGAAGAAATGGGTAAAGATGTTCACTTTCCTGAAAGGAATGAAAGCCTTACGAAAAGCTGCATTTGAGAATACGTATCAGAGCATTTGGTGCGCCGGACCAAGTATCGAATCAGTTAAATCGGTCCGAAGCGTAGCACAGATAGTTTCAGATTTGGTGAATTAGCAATTCAATTCAGTTCCGAATATTGAGGATAGTGTTTCACTCAAAGGTTTATATTTGCCGAAAAATTACCGTATGAAGATTCTAAGTGTTAATGACTGCAAACAATGTATTTCGAATAAGGAACACGTGATTGATATCCGTGAAAATTGGGAGCATGCCATTTATTCTATCGGAATTCAACATTTGCCGATGGCACAATTATTAGAACATCTTGCAGATTTCAGTAAAAACGAATCGCTGATCCTGGTTTGCAAATCAGGGAAACGGGCCGAGGCACTTGCCAATTTACTGGAAACAGAACACTATTTTACAAACGTTGCAATTGTTGAAGGCGGAATTACTGCCTGGGCTGAAAAGTTCGATCCAACCAACGAACTATACTAAACCAAAAAGATGATAGAATTATTCAAACACCTGATCGACCTTGATTTTCAATGGATCGTGAACGAATACCAAAGCACTATTTATATCGTGTTGTTTTTGGTCATTTTCATTGAAACAGGATTGATCGTTATGCCTTTCCTTCCGGGCGATTCATTGTTATTTACTGCCGGCTTATTCGCAGCAGGAACTAATGCTCCTTTGAACATCTTTTACTTGCTTGGATTGCTTCTTTTTGCAGCAATTCTGGGAGATAATGTCAATTACTGGATTGGCCGGAAACTTGGACTCGGTGTACTGAAATGGAAAGTTCG
>CBFGMW010000431.1:0-3194 GCA_965649925.1 uncultured Fluviicola sp. | reverse complement strand
ATAGGCGGAAAGTGGAAATTGAAAGTAATTATTGCACTTCGTGAGAGTGGAGTGCGAAGATTCAATGAATTGCAGCGCAGTATTCCTGGAATTTCTGCAAAGGTGCTTTCAAATGAATTAAAGGATTTGGAGTTGAATGGTTTTGTGAAACGGAATGTGTATACACAAACTCCGGTTGTGGTTGAATACGAATTGGCAGAATACAGCGCTACTCTGAGTCCGGTTCTAAGAGAATTGGTTGAGTGGGGAAAAATGCACCGGAAAAAAATCCGTGAAATGAGATCTTGATAAGCTATGTATTATATACTATGCCGAACTAATTTAATACGTTCGGGTTACATGTCAAAATCGAAAAAGTAGGCTTTTTGTTCCTTGCTGTCGTACCAGAAGTATTTGAAATACTGATTTCCGTTTGTCCAGCTGTACAAATCTAATTTCTCAATTTTCTTTTTGTCCCACCAATCAAAATCGTCCTGCAAACCGAAACCATTGTCTTCTGTCAGGAGATCTAATTTCAATTGGTGCTTTCTGATAATCCGTTGTGCGGTTGAATCGTTGCAATTAAAACCGAATTGGTAATCGGCATCTATCCCTATAGCATCATCATGACAGTAAATGTTTTTTACATCCGGTGTAATTTCCACTTTCAAAAAATCGTGAAAGCGTTTTTTATTGAATTTTGTATCGGCTTTGTATGCATCGAATGTAGGGAAGAGATCATCTGATTTATCTTCCATTTTTGCTTCTGCTCGGTGAGCAATGTCTTTTCCTTTTTTGGCAATGCGGTTGCAGGAAGCTGTTATGCCTATTAAAACGACTGATACATAGATTATTACTGCTGAAGTTTTCAAAGTTTACTGTTTAAAGGGCTTGAAAGTTTCCTTTTTACCATTGATCATAAAACCGGTTAATTTCACTTCAGGATCGTATTCGGATTTGGAGAAATTGTAGTCCATATGAAAAACGCACATGCAGCCACAAATCGACCAACCATAACCAATATAGGTTAGATTAATGATTCCGCCTTCTACAACCGAAACGTCACACAGAAAGTGGTAGCAGCAATTGTCGTGAATAGTTACGGAAACACTTAACGTAGAATCTGTTTGTGTTGTTGAACGAATGAAATCTACACCGTTATCAATTTCCCGATCACTCACGCACTTTGGTTCTGAAACGCTTTGCAGCATCAATTGAAATTCACTACTAACTTCCCATTGATTTCCGGTGTTCGGAATAATCGTGGTACCTGCCATCAGTAAACGATCACGGTAATCGGAGGTAAGTGTTGTGTCGGTAACATATTCCTTACTACCCTGTTTACAGTCTTTTGCATGACGAACGAATATGGTGTCGAGTTCCATTTCCTGGGCTTGAGCAGAATAATAACTTAGAACAATGAGAAAGAGGATAATTGATTTCAGGATGATGAATTTTATGATTGTATGAAATTACGCATTTTTCGCTTTGAGTATTTCCAGGTAATGTTTGTTAATCATAATTCCGAGAATGTTCCCGAACGGATCAACAACTGAAGCAGCCACAAAATTTCCCTGTCCGCGTTTATTTATCCTTGAATGGATCAGGAACAGATTGTGGTTCGTCGTGCACAATAACACCATTTTCCACTGTTTGAATATTATAAAGTTGCCCTTCTTCTGTGTAATATTTTATTGTTCCGTTTCCATTTTTGATTGTTCCATGATCTCTCGGATTTCCTTTACTATCAAAACTGCCAATTACATTCATTAAAAGTCCGTTCTCGTATTCTTTCTCAATCCACAATTGGCCATTTTGATAAAAGTATTTGTAAGTTCCCGAGATTGTATCATTCGTGTAATATTCTATTTCCTGGAGCACTCCGTTGTCATAGTATGACGCCCATTTACCTTCGAGAAGACCTCGAACCAAATTCATTTCATATTGAACAACGCCATTAGGATGGTAATATTTGCAAAGTCCGTCTCTTAAACCTGTTTTGTGAAACGTGATTCCGGATATTTCTCCTGATTCATAGTACCATTTTGCCTCACCCTCAACGTTATTTGAAATGTAATTAGTAACAGAGCCTAACTTTCCACTGGGAAAGTAGTGCTTACAAATACCTTCCATTTTCCCATCAACAAAAGAAACTTCTTTATGTAGGATTTTCTTGAAAGTTTTATCTTCAATAACGTAGAATTTCCAAGCCTTCTGACGTTCTCCATCAACATATTCTCCCTCTCCATATAGTAAATAGTACCCGAATTGCTGCATGTTTTTTCCTTCGATCGTGGTAAGGTTATAATCTTCTATGATTTCATAATCTTTCCACTTTCCCTGTCTCAAATCGTTTTTGTCTGTTTTGCCATCAGGCATGAAATGTTTATTGGCATAGCCGTTTTCCATGTAAACATTCATAATACTATCTTTTATAAAAGACATTTCCTGAGCGTGTAAATGACATGAACTGATTGCGGCAATGAGAATTAAAAGGATTTTTTTCATGATTTCTGTTGGTTGTTATCTCAGCTGCAAACATATCTGTTTTTGCCTGAACAATCAAATAAACGGACGGATACAAGATGCCTATCGACGATTATTTTTTATATTTGATTAATCGCTGAAATTACCGTCAACAATTGCCTATGCTTTTGAAAATCATCTTTACTACTTTCGTTTTGCTTTGCGTTGAGGTTGCGTTTTCTCAGGAAATATGTGATAACAATATTGACGATGACGGAGATAGAAAGATTGATTTGTTTGACGTTGAGGATTGTCCCTGTAATCAAGACAGCCTTGGGAATTCACTAATTTCAAATGGCTCGTTTGAAAATGTTAGCTGTATAGCACCCGGATATAGTTATTTGAATTGTGCGGATGGCTGGATGGCACCAACTTTTGGAACTTCAGATTTATTTATGCCAAACAGTTTTTTTCCGGCTTTTATCCCAACACCTGTTCCTGATGGCAATAATTGTGCGGGTTTTATAATGAACTTCGGTTATAATGAATATATCAGCACTTGTTTAACGGAACCTATGCGTGCCGGCGAGAGTTATATTCTCCAGTTTGATGTAGCTGCATCATTCACTAGTTCAAGTTCTTCTCCGCAAGCTTATCTTGCACTATTTGGCAAGCCTGAATGTGATACGATTCATCTGGATAATTTCGGTTGTTTGGAACAAGGAAATTGGAGCGAGATAGGAAGAGTT
>CBFGMW010000430.1:0-3200 GCA_965649925.1 uncultured Fluviicola sp. | reverse complement strand
ATTTGGTTCTGGAGGTTGCCGGGTAAAAATGATTCAGACAATAACAGGTAAAATCATTCACCTGTTTCAATGTGCGGGGCATTCACTTTCTTTGATTGCGAAGAACCTGCCTGTCTAAAGTAAATGGACAGGAAAACGATCGCAAAAACAGACAGGAACTCACTTTGCCAGTTCTGAAAAGATTCAAACCAAAACTTCGAATGCCCCAGATATCTGAAACAGGTAGTAAGCGGTTTGTTTTCGAGTGCCTGTTGTTCGTTATAATCGATGTAACTGCCAATCCAGTGAAGTACAAATGAAAGAATGAAAAGCAGGATCAGCGAAATAGAAAGTGAATGCTTGTAAACATGAAGTGCAAAACCACCTTTTCTGACAGCCCACGGTGAATCTTTCAGGGGTTTGCATTCGTCGGTTTTATCCCGCGACGGGTCTTCCATTGGACGCGATTCTGACGAACCTTCCTGTTTCAGGAAAATGGTCAGGATTACAAGTAAAGCCATTTGAAAAAACTCACTCTCCCAGTTCTCGAAAGTTGCCTGCAAAAAATGTCCGCTTGCCAGATAGCTTGTGATACTGATTGCCGGCTGATCATAATTTGCCAGGAAATCATTGTGATCCATCCAGCCGGTATAAATTTGTCCGGTAAGGGAAATTATCATCAATAACAGGAAAACAAGGGAAAGTGCATTCCGTTTCAGAAAACCGTTCGTCTTCATAAGCCCCTATATTAGATATTAAAAATGCTAAAGGGGGCTTGCGCCCCCGATAACCTTCACCCGTTCATCACAGGTTCACCCACGTATATTCTTTATTCCTCGCTCGCAGCATCCAGGTTAATAGATGATTCTGCGATTTCAGTTAAAGCCTGATCGGCTTCTTTTTCTTCGTTCAGTGTTTCTTCCAATAACTGTGCAGCTTCAGATTCACCCAGCGTATTTGCGAAGGAAACTAATGTTCCATAGCTGGCAATTTCATAATGCTCTACTTTTTGAGCAGCCGAAATAATTCCGGCATCCCGCACCACTCCTTCTTCTGTTTCTTCCATGATTCCCTGAGCTTCTTTAATGAGCCCTTCCATGGCATCGCATTTCTTTGCTGCTGCTTTTTCTCCGATACTTTGAAAAACCTGTTCCAGGCGATCAACATGTGTTTCTGTAACCGCCAAATGTTCTTCGATTGCCGTAACTAATTCACTGCTTGTAGCTTTCTCTGCCATTTTTGGCAATGCTTTCACAAGTGCTTTTTCAGCCCAATAGATGTCCTTTAATTCGTCAAGAAATAAATCTCTTAACCCGGATTCTGCTGATCCCCCCTGATTTGATGTTTTTGCTGCCATATCTCCAAATTTTTCTTGTAACGAAGATAAGCAGGCGTAAAGGTTGGTATTTTACAAAATCTTTGCAGGTGTTTACACAATTCTTAGAATTTTAAAATTTTAAGAATTTAGCTTTTTCAATTCTAATGCATTCATGTATCCGGCTTCATAATAGGTGTTGTTAAAGTAGATGAAACTGTGCACTGAATTCTCCGGAATAGCCCGATAGAATTTTTCAAGATCGACCGTTTTGTATGACGATTTAAACAAAACCGGATTGCCGTGAAGCCGCAGGTAAAAGCATGGAGTTGTATGTATAAAGAACGTTTCCATTCCCGGGAAATCAACATTACAAAATGTAATGCCGGCAGCTGCTAGTTTTTGCTGCACGCTTTCGTTCCACCACGAAATATGACGAAACTCCACAACGTTTTCCGGGCTATGCGGAACATTTTCAAGTACCAGCGCAAGATTTTCATCCGAATAGTGAAAAGACGGGGGAAGCTGGAACAGGAAATACGAAAGCTTTTCTTTTAATTCACTTCTAATGAGCAACTGGAATTCTTCGATCAGCGATTTAGTTTGCTTTAATCTGAGAATATGGGTAATCTGTTTACTCATTTTAACTGAAAACCGGAATTCGGGCGGAGTGGCCTCATAATACTTACGGAGACTTGCCGGAGTTGGTGTTTTGTAAAACGTTCCGTTCAATTCTACGGTATCGAAAACAGAACTGTAAAACTTGAGCCATTCCTTTGGCTGCATACCTTCCGGGTAGAACTTTTTTTTCCACGCAGGATAATAATATCCGGAGCATCCTATATATTGGGTTCGTGCCATTTCAGTTAACAATTTACAACATTAAACTTTTTAATACCATACATACATGAATGACTTAACTTTCGTTAAATCAGCCCGACAAAACGCTTATAGATTTATTCACTAAACACAACAGTTATGTCAAAGGAAGAAAAGCTGCAGGAAAGACCGGAACCGAAACAGGATAATCCGTCAGGGCTGAAGGAAACAGATAAAAAGACCGATAAACGCAAACCGAAGAAAGGTCTTCAGATGCCACGTACTCAACAAAAATAATGTGTGACCATTCAGTTTAACAACCCGGTTCCTATTCTATAGCAGTCGGGTTTTCTATTAAAACAGGCTCAGCTGTCCGTCGTCTTTCGCAGGTTTTTCTTTTCCGTAAATTGTTCTTCCACCGTAACGGTGCGATTCTTTACGTTCTTTGGCAATAGCTTTTTCAAACAGATCTTCATCGGGTACAAACTGTTTCTCTACAATTTGTGCAACGAGGTGCAGGTTTTTAATTGCCTGGCTGCGATCAGCATTGCCGATCTTCGCACTTTCAACTGCTGTTTGAAGCACCCTGATTGTTTCATCGTAAACCATTGTCGGAACAGGGAACGGATGTCCGTCTTTACCACCATGGGCAAATGTGAACCGGGCAGGATCACTGAATCGGGAAGGCGTTCCATGAATGATTTCACTTACAAGCGCCAAAGATTGGATAGTCCGGGGGCCAACACCTTCAAGCAGCAATAAGGATTCAAAATCACGGAGACCTTTATCATGCGCAACGGCCAATATGCTTCCAAGGCGTTTCAGGTTGTCGAAGTATCCGCAGCGGGAGCAGCCATTCATAGGTTCCTATTCCATGCCTTTTTTTCAGAAAAAAACTGATCACGACGCCTAACACAAATATGCCTAACGAAATGGAAAAGATGAGTCGATATCCCGCTCCATCGCCTAAATTGACAATGAGTAAACCTGAAATCCATGGTGCAATGATGCCAGCACCTGCGCCCAGAAGGCCAACCCAACCATTGAATCGATCCCGATTGTCTGGATCCGTCACTTCAAAGTAAAC
>CBFGMW010000429.1:0-3211 GCA_965649925.1 uncultured Fluviicola sp. | reverse complement strand
AAAGTAATTAAGAATAAACCTGTTAGGGCCATCCAGTATTTACGCGCCAGGGACGATTTAAAATTGATTGATTTGCTCATCTTTTTATTGAATTCAATTTTGTTACGCAAATTTAAGATCTAAAGGAATAGCAGCAACTTACGCGTGTTATTTAGACTGAATTTAGATAGGGTTTTAGGATTGAAATAATTGCCGAAATTGTTGACATAAAACCTGTAGGGACCCGTCGCGACGGGTCCCTACAGTATAAAATGCTCTGTTTAATGATTGGCCTCCGAAACGTCTAATGAAACGCCTTGTTTTTTCAATAAGCGATTCACGTAGATTGCAAAGAACAAAATGTAGACGAAACAACACGCACCAACGATAAATGACGGTTGAATACCGATAATATCTGAAAGTTTTCCTTGCAGCGGTGGAATCAACGCTCCTCCCAGGATCATCATAACCAAAAAGCCTGATCCCTGAGCCTGGTATTTGCCCAATCCTGCTAATGAAAGAGAAAATATACATGGCCACATAATAGAGCAGAATAATCCGGAACTCAAAAAGGCATAAACAGAAACAGTTCCGGTTGTCAGCAACCCGATTACCAGTGCGGTAAGGCCTAAAAATCCGAAGACGCTTAATGAAAGTGCCGGTTTATCATCAGTAATTAAAAAGGCGATTAACTGAATAACGACGCACAAAATATACCATTTCAGCGGAGCAACATTGTACCCCGCCAGGACGGAAATTCCAAGAATAATTCCGAAAGCAACAAGTGGCAAAACAAATTTCAAAAGGTTTTTGGTTGCTTTGGTAAGTGAGAATGCATTAATAGCTCCCGACCATCGACCGATCATTAAACTTCCCCAATACATGGAAATGAACGGTGTAATCTGCGAAGACGAGTAACGACCGAAATCTTTTTGTTTAAGCAATTCGCCGAGATTACTTCCTACTGCTACTTCAACTCCAACATAAACGAAGATGGCGATCATTCCCAAACTCAATTGCGGATATTTCATCGCTCCCCAGCCTTCAGGATTTTTGCCCGCCATCAGGTTTGCTGAAAAAATTCCGATTACAACTACTCCAAGTGCTAGCGTTATCCATAACATACGCGAGTTTTCCAACGGTTTTTTCAACGCTGAAATCTCAGTTGTTGTAGGTTTGATTTTCGTTTTTATTGCTTCAATCTGAGTTTCGCATTCAGCAATAGTCTTAGCAGACTTAGTTTTCTGGTAATTGTCGGCATGTATTATGGTCCCAATGCTGTCGTTTATCTTATTGATTGCTTTCGTATCGGTTTCAATGGATTTCTCCAGTTTCACAATTTGTTTGGCATCTTTTGAAGCATAGCTTGAGAATACGGGAGCAAAACAGGCAACCAATAATCCGGTAATTACAAGCATTGTTACCATTGCTTTTTTAGCGGTTTCCTGTTTGTTATCAACATCTGAAAGTTTGCCAGCCGGAACTTTCTTCGAGAAACCAAACAAGGCTGCTACGCCCAAAAACAAGCATCCAACTCCGGCGTAAAGAATAACTACTTTACTCAGGCTCAATTTGGAGATCATGTCATCGCTGATAGTTGAAGCTGTTCCGAACAAAGCAAGTGAAACCAAAACCGGCCCGATGGTTGTTCCTAAACTGTTGATTCCGCCACCCAAATTAATTCTGTTACTTCCGGTTTTCTCGTCTCCCAATGCAATCATGAATGGATTTGCAGAAGTTTGTTGAAGTGAAAAGCCAAGTGCAACAATAAAAAGACCGAACAGCATCCCGGCAAAAACATTCAGGTAAACAGAAACAATCATTGCAGCGGCACCAAGCGCAGAAAATAATAAACCGTAAACAATACTTCTTTTGTAGCCCCAACTCAGAACAATGTCTTTAGAAGCTCTATTGCTGAAAACGAAAAGAGCTAATGCACCAAGATAATAGGCACCGTAAAATGCAAAATCAATTAGCTGGCTTTGAAACTGGTCTAGGTCAAAATAGTGCTTGCAGAATGGAATGAAAACACTGTTTCCGGCCGCAATAAATCCCCAGAAAAAGAATACGGTTGTTAATGTAGAAAGCGCTGAATAATTGGTTTTAGCTTGATTCGATTCCATAAGCGTTTAAATATGGTTTCGAAAATAGCTAGAATAATTGATTCGGATTAAAAACGGATGAAACTAACTGCTAACTATTGAACTGTATGTAATTTCGCAAAATTACTTTAGGTTGGGGTTTATAGGAGATTTAGATGATCACCTATAAAACAATGATATTCAGAATGCTATAACAAAACAAAGTTGAAGTAATATTACTTCAGGCCGGAATTATTTTTCCTCCAATAACAAATCAATATCCGCCATCAGCGTCCCAACTGCTTTTTCACTCGTCCCGTCATAAAAACCACGAATTTGAGCATGTTTATCAACCAGCACGAAGAAATTGGTGTGAATGAAATCGTTTCCAACATCTCCCTGGTTCCGAACTTCGGCCGGTTTTAAAAGGAAAAGACTTTTACGAGCCAGTTTGTAGAGATCTTCCTTTTTTCCGGTGAGGAAATGCCATTGTGAATTATCAGCACCATGCGCTTTTGCATAGGCAAGTAACTGAGGTATTGAATCGTGTTCAGGATCAACGGTTACACTAACAATTTGAACGTCTTTTTTGTTTTTGAATTTTTGCTGAACACGCTGCATTTGTTGATTCATGATCGGACAAATGGTGCCGCAAGTGGTGAAAAAATACTCGGCAACGTAGATTTTTCCTTTCAGTTCTTTGCTTCCGAACGGTTTATTGTTTTGATCTGTAAACGAAAAATTCTGAACGGTATGACCAAACCCTATTCGTTCTATTTCATCGTCAACCAAAGCAGAATCAACGTCGATAGGATTAAAAACCTGGAGCTCTTTTTTATCGGAAGGTTTTAATACGAAGTACCCGATGGTAATACTAATCACGGATATGATAACAACTGCCCAAATACTTTTCATAATTCTGCCTTTTTGCAAAAGTACTCATCAAGTGCTTACGGTGAACGTTTGTAATGTCCTACAGAAAATTTCCGGAAAATTTTTGTGTCAAATTTGACAAACTATATGATTTGCTGTATTCCTATGTTAATCGATCTTCCCTTGCATTCAATCACGCCTATGCTAATCCAAAACTATGTAACTCCTATGTTTGTCTCAGTCATTATTTTTATAGAAAAGTGAAAAAGGAGCGAGAA
>CBFGMW010000428.1:0-3211 GCA_965649925.1 uncultured Fluviicola sp. | reverse complement strand
CGTGTGTATTCGGGTTTCCGTCGGCACGTTTGGAGAAGTTCCGGTTAAACGAGTGAACAATTGTATTCTTTTCTTGTTTATCAGCACCTTCACGATCCCATTGCCCAATACAAGGTCCACAGGCATTCGTAAATATTTTTGTTCCCATTTTCTCGAACGTCGCAATAATTCCATCACGTTCAATCGTGTAACGAACCTGCTCTGAACCCGGGTTAATTCCAAATTCTGCTTTCGGAGTAATTCCGTGCGCAACAGCCTGTTCAACGATAGATGCTGCACGAGCCATATCTTCGTATGAAGAGTTGGTACAGGAACCAATTAGCCCCCACTCTACTTTGGTTGGCCAACCGTTAGCAGCAGCTTCAGCTTTCATTTTTGAAACCGGTGTTCCACGGTCCGGAGTAAAAGGCCCGTTGATATGCGGTTCCAATTCAGACAAATTGATTTCAATTACCTGGTCGAAATATTTATCAGGATCTGTATACACTTCTGCATCACCGGTTAGGTGTTCAGCGATCTGATCGGCCAAAGCAACAATCTCTGCTCTTCCTGTTGCGTTCAAATAACGACGCATCGACTCATCGTAGCCAAAAGTTGAAGTTGTAGCACCAATTTCGGCACCCATATTACAGATTGTTCCTTTTCCCGTTGCTGAAAGCGAAATGGCTCCGTCGCCAAAATATTCGACAATTGCGCCAGTCCCTCCTTTTACAGTAAGAATATCAGCAACTTTCAGGATCACATCTTTTGCGGAAGTCCAACCGCTCAAAGTTCCGGTTAGTTTCACACCGATCAATTTCGGGAATTTCAATTCCCAAGCCATTCCGGCCATGACATCAACTGCATCAGCACCACCAACACCAATTGCCACCATTCCCAGTCCGCCACCATTTACTGTGTGCGAATCTGTTCCAATCATCATTCCACCCGGAAAAGCATAATTCTCAAGCATAACCTGGTGAATAATCCCGGCTCCAGGCTTCCAGAAACCAATACCATATTTATTAGAGATAGACGACAAGAAGTTGAATACCTCGTTATTTTCATTCAATGAACGCTGTAAATCTCCAGCTGCACCAATTTTCGCCTGAATCAGGTGGTCACAATGCACGGTTGACGGAACGGCAACTTTCTTTTTACCGGCCTGCATAAATTGCAGCAAAGCCATTTGCGCCGTTGCATCCTGCATAGTTACACGGTCCGGGGCAAAGTCAACATACGACCTTCCTCTTTCGTGAGCAAACGTTGCATTACCCTCCCAAAGATGCGCGTAAAGAATTTTTTCTGTTAGTGTCAGCGGGCGACCGACAACCTTTCTTGCAGCAGCTACGCGTTCCGGATAAGCAGCGTAGACTTTTTGGATCATGTCTAAATCAAAAACAGCCATTTTATAAAGTTTGATATCTCTAAATTTAAGCATTTAAAAACTTCAGCAGCTTTAAATATTGTTTATAAGTGCATTGATTTTATTGATAGTGGTGGAGTTATATTATCTTTCAACTGAAATATAGTTTACATTTATTGTGTGAATTTCTGTCTCAACATCCGTACGACATTATTTCTTTCGTTTATAAACCTGACAGGTCTTTGCTGTAATACTCAGCAGGAAAACAGAAAAGAAGAATTATTGGATAGTCTGAACCGGGCTGTGAAAAAGACCGCGCCGCTTTCAACTTCTACGCAAGGTTTTCAGCCTTTCACCTTCGTACTAAACGGGCACTTGAACATCAATATTAATGTTTGAAATATCCGTAAATAAAATTTTACTTTAGCTGAGCACAATTCATTCTGTAATTCGCTATGCCTAAAACTACTTTTCGTTTCACCTGTTTATGGATTGCAGCATTCCTTCCATTTGGTCTTTTTGCCCAGGTAGATCCGGTAATTAAACCGTATCGCAGTGGTTACGTTTTCGACAAGTATAATGTCGCTTTCAACATATACGGCAACATCGTTTTTGGAAAACACCTTTTGGATACCACCTATCTTGCTAAAGATATTGTGAAAACATCAAATCAAAATTGGAAAGAAGTCAGGGCAAACTGGCTGCTGTTTGATTCGTTCTGGAAGGAAGAAGAAAGAATTGAAAATATTCACAGCTTGCTCCAGTTTCCAATTTTACATATTGATTGGGACAGATACCCAAAAAAAACAGTGAACAAAAAAGATCTCAAAGCCTTACATCATGTGGCGGAAAGAATATTCTTACATCCAAATGAAAACGGGGCTCATATTAACGATCTCATTAAAGAAAATCGATTCTCCAATTCTTCCGGAACAGCTTTTTTAACGTTAATTCTAAACAATTTTGGATGGCCTTTCGAAATTCGCCGTTATGAAGACCATTTATACATCGTTATTTTAGGTACCGATGAGCACTATATTTTGGATTGTATGCACCTGGCACAAATTTGGAAGATCGGAAAGGATGATAAAAAGTATTTGAAGGTGCTGGAGAATGAATCTTTCAAAGATCGTCCGGCTTCTATCAGCTCGTTTCTGGACCTATCAACTACCATTTCGTTTCGGGAGTTAGTTTCGCTTCAGAAGTTAAGTGAAAGTGAGCAACTGAAAAAAACCGACCTCTATTCTGCCATTGAGCGATTGGAGGTGGCTTATTATTTTTGGCCTCAAGATGAAACTCTTGAGAACCTGAAAGAAACCTGTTGGACACTCTTTAACTCAAATGACAAAGAGAACAATTGGGGTAAACTTTACGCGGCAATCAAATACATTCAGATTACCCAAGACACATCTCAAATCACGAAAAGTCAGTTTAATCTTTTACTGGGGAATTCGCTTCTTTATTACTCGACTAACGAAGAAAAAAGCCTTGGACACCCTCCTGCAACCAGCATTCGTATAAAAGGCACCTATTCAACTAAGGCTATTCCAATACAAGACACGTTTAATCTTATTGGCAGTTTCGATTTCGATCAATACGTTGGTTTTCCTTTAACGGATGAAAGAAACCATGGCTTTTTTCATTCCTTGAGGTATGCATCAAGCATCGAATCGAGTGGCGGGTCAGACTACCAGTTTTACATTGACGCGCTCTATATTTATTCCTACTTAGAGCATTCAAAGTCATTTCTTCAATCCATTTGCGCTATACCTATTTCTAATTATGATTATTTTCATTCAATACCTAATGATCTGCTTGATCATCTTAAAGGAGGAGTCATTGATTCTAGTCAATATCATGAGATGT
>CBFGMW010000427.1:0-3220 GCA_965649925.1 uncultured Fluviicola sp. | reverse complement strand
TATTTCAAAATTGCTTCTTTGCTGAATTTAATTTTGAGAACCAGAATAGTGATGACTCCACCTATCAAACCGATTAGCCCTCCGAGATAACTGAAATTATGCATGTAGCCAACGGCTATGAAACTTCTCTCGTCCAAAAGATTTTCCGGAAACCACCATTTTGGTTTATAGTCTGCACTATGCATTTTTCCGTATGCCAAACCAATAAGCCCGGTACAAAACGCAGTGGCAATTGTAACAAAGACAGCTCTTGTGATTGCACGCCGCATTTGTTTGTGGTTTTTATGCACCAAACCTACCAGAGCAAGAATTAAACAAATGGGCATTCCCATCCACCAGGTAGCGAGAAAACCCACCTTTGCAACCTGCATCCTTGGAAAAGGCAAAATCACGTTGGTGTCTTCAGTGAATATTCCAAACTGGTAGAACTTGAATTTGAAATAGTATTCAGGGGAAATTGTATAGGTCAGCTGATCGTGCAGGATTCCATAGAGTCCGCCAATGATTGGGCCAAGCGCGATAAACAGAAGCACGACCCTGTACTTTTTCATTCCTTCGCCGGTGGTTCGTCTTTCTATCATTTCAAATTTATTCAGCAGAAAATGAATTGCTTGTTTCCTGGTAATTTTTACCGGGAGAGGTCTTCAAATCTTCCACTGCTGCGCAAATTCCATTGGCAAAAAACAATCGGTTCTTATCCAATTTCGTAATGGTGTATGTTTCCTGGCAGTTTTCCAATTTCTGAATAGAAGCCAATTTCTTTGAAACCAGTAATCCGTTTTCCAGAAAGCTCAATTCCTGTCCCACTTTCAATTCAGCCGCTTTTATTCCATAAGTCGAATTGGGTTTAACGGCATAGAATTGTTCGGTTCTAAAGAACGGATGATCGTCGGTTACAGTGATTTTTGTTCCTGAGAAATCCAATTCGTACAAATTATGGTGTTTTTGTGAAGCCAGTTCAAGGATTACCGCTTTTTCTATTTCGCCTGTTTGTTCGTTCCAGCTTAGGACCTCATCTCCTACTTTCAGTTGCTCAATCATTGTATTTCCCGACGGCGTTAAAATCGGTGTTCCCTTTGCAAAACAATGCACGCCTGTTCCGTCGAATTCCAGATCCGAAATAGCAACATCTTCATATTTATCGCCTTTGTATACCTGGGTAATTTCAAAACGAAGCACCAAACTCGTATCAATTCCCTGTAAAGTATCTATGTGAAAGATTTGTTGAGATTTGACATCTTTCAGATTCAGGAGCGCGAAGGGTTTATTGTCGACATACAATTTCAGTTGTTTCACACGTCCATTGTCTTTCCAAATCTGGTCTGATTTCAGGTAACCGTTATAGAGCATAACTGTTGTTACAGGCGGTGATTTTTTCTCGAAAACAAACGAGAAACTTTCTCCTATTCCCAAACCGGGTTTTCCTTCTACCCAGGCAGTTCCCAGGTTTCCGTCGTGAATATTGGTTGCAACGTAATTATTCTTTTGGGTAGCCTGTAAATCTGAACTGGAATAAACATCGCTTGGTCCTCCACCACAATACCAGCTGCAGCCCCAAATACTTATATCGAGTATACTTTCCCGCGTATATGTTGCTTCATCTCGCCAGATTTCCATTTCACTTTTTGAAAGGTCTGCCTCAAAGGCTTCGTAACTTGAATAGTTGGTTGAACGCTCAGATAATTGGTTGTAGATTTCCTGGTTCTTTAAAAAAACTTGTTTTGCTTTCTCACTAATATCAGGTGTAGAACCTATTTTCGGTTCGATGATCCGAAGCGGATTCTCTTTCTGAGAAAAACTCCAGAAAGGCTGAATAAAACTGATCACGACTATCGACCACTGAAAGCATACATTTCTCATATTTAAAAGGATTCGGTTTTGATCTGGTTAAAAGTAGTTTTTTTGTGTTCAGGTCTCAATAAAGCAGGTGCATTTTCTCTTTATTTTTCCAACCGGCGTATTGTTCGCTGTCTACAAAGAATATTTTCAGATCTGCATATTGCGCACTTTCCAGGAAAAAGATTGTCTTTTGGGCATATTGACTGCTTTTCATAAAGAACCATTTCCCATTGTTATCACCGGCATATTGCTCACTCTCTAATTTATAAACCAATAAATCGGCGTATTGCGAACTGTTTACAACAAACACTTTAACATCTGCATATTGTTCGCTTCCTACCGTAAAAACTTTCTGAGCATTCGCCGAAACCCCGCATAAGAACAAAGTAAAAAGAAGTACTGTTTTTCTCATAATCGTAAATTTAAGTTTGGTCCGGGTTTTCAAAAACCAGTCCAAACTTTCGTTCGGTATTAACATCTTATAGTTTAGAAGCGAATTGCTCAATATAGAACTATTATTTAATCGATCTAACCTTGATCCAACCCTCATTTTCATGATACATCATACAAACAATGGTACTGTCTGCAGCCACACATTTCTCTGTTTTCTGAAACGAAACGGTTACTTTACTTCCATCCGAAAATGCAGCGGCTGTTTCTAAATTACATACGTGATAATCTTTTCCTCCGGCACGCAGGTAAGTTCCCGTACAGTCGCGCACAACCGTCATTTCCTCACTTTTAACTACTTTACACGCCGAAAGACTGAATAAAAACAATCCTACAATCACAATACTCCACACACTTTTCATCTTATTCATTTTTATAGAATAAAAGTAGTGAATCTTTAGTGTTACATTTGCAGAAATCCATCGGTCTTGAACAAAATTCTTTTGCTGTTTCTGGTTTTATTCATTTCTGTTTCAGTTTTTTCTCAAAAGAAAGAACTGAGAAAACGGGTCAACGAGCTGGAAACGTTTATGAATGCACATATTCCGTCAGGAGCATCAAATGTAGAAGGGTACAAACTGCGTGCAAACGGCTGCGATCTGGACAAAGAAACCTATATCAAAGGCGATCATCTGGAACACCATAAAGTATATGACCTGCGCGAAGCACTCATTACGATTCAGCATTTCGCAGTTGGAGACGCTTCCGATGAACCCAACATTGACCATTCGGAATATTGGGATGTTGATATTGATGATAAATGGATTTTGAGCGGATTTATAGAAATCACAGAAGCTCAGACTATGGTTCTTATGCTGATTGATATCCAGAAAGTTTGTGATTACAAGTGAGCATTGAAATACACATAGAGACATAGTAAAACACATAGGCACATAGAAAATCGCTGGCCGGAGTATTGATTGTATTACTT
>CBFGMW010000426.1:0-3238 GCA_965649925.1 uncultured Fluviicola sp. | reverse complement strand
CTCATTTCGAGAGTGTTGTTGGCGCTAAAAAATGGGGTTTTAAAATTCCACAGGAGCAAGACAAATACATCGTCAAGACCAGTAATATTGAAGGAATAATGGAATTCATCCATTATTGGGATGTAGAACGATATAACCTTCCATTCGATATTGATGGAATTGTTATTAAAGTAAATAACTATTTGCAGCAGCAAGACCTTGGATTTACAGCTAAATCGCCACGCTGGGCAATTGCATATAAGTTCAAAACCGAGCGTGTTTCAACCATTCTGGAAGAAGTCACTTATCAGGTTGGAAGAACCGGGGCAATTACTCCTGTTGCCAATTTAAAGCCTGTTTTATTGGGAGGAACAGTTGTCAAACGTGCATCATTACATAATGCGGATCAGATTGAAAAATTGGATTTGTATCTGGGCGATGAGGTATATGTGGAAAAAGGCGGAGAGATTATCCCGAAAATTGTTGGGGTAAATGTCGATTCCAGACAACAAAATGCGGAACGTGTTGAATTTATTGAGAAATGCCCCGAATGTTCAGCAGAATTGCAAAGACGTGAAGGCGAAGCTCAGCACTTTTGTACCAATGATCTGGAATGTCCGCCGCAGGTAAAAGGCAGAATGGAGCATTTTATTTCACGTAAAGCCATGGATATTGATGGTTTGGGAGCGGAGACGATTGATTTGCTTTACCAGCAGAACCTTGCCAGAAATGTTGCCGATTTATATGACCTGACTTTTGATCAGGTGGTGAATCTGGATCGGATGGCAGACAAATCTGCAAATAATCTGCTCCTTGGATTAAAGAACTCAGCTGCTATTCCGTTTGAACGCGTGCTTTTCGCTCTTGGAATTCGTTTTGTTGGCGAAACGGTGGCTAAAAAACTGGCTGCCGCATTCAAAAATATAGATGCGATCGCAGAAGCAAGTTATGATGAATTGATTGCCGTTGATGAAATCGGTGAACGCATTGCAGTTGCTGTTCAGACATTTTTCCAGGACGAAAGATCACGTGAAATTATTTCGCGTTTAAAACAGGCAGGATTACAATTCGAAATAATAGAAGCTCAGCTTGATTCTAATTCATTAGAAGGAAAATCCTTTGTTGTTTCAGGTGTGTTTTCACAGTTTAGCCGAGATGAGATCAAAGAATTGATCGAGAAAAACGGTGGCAAGAATGTAGGTTCAATTTCGGCAAAAACCTCTTACGTGCTTGCAGGTGAGAACATGGGGCCTGCTAAATTGGAGAAAGCAAGTTCATTAGGAATACCGATTATTTCAGAGCGTGATTTCATTGAGATGATTTCGTAATTAGTTTATTAATTCTCTTAATTCCAGCTTTTTGATTCGTGAATGAATCGCACCGCGTGTTCTTCCAAAATGGTCGGCTATTACTTTGATCTTAATTCCGTCAAAAAACATTCTGCTCAATTCTGAATCCGAATCGGCGGTCCAGGGTTTATAAGCGTCTGCATGCGTTTTTCGAATTTCTTCGTAGCTATAAGCTTTTTCCAAAGTCGATTGCGATTCTGAACCAACGTTCTCGTAACCTTCATTAAGATCAAGTGGTTCTGCAATTTCATTCGGTATTACAATTACATGTTCTGAAGCTTTAAATTCTTTAGGAACCAATGATTCCGGGATCTTTAAAATGTTTCGCGTCCTGGTAATTGCAACGTATAACAGGTTAATTTCTTCATTTAGTTTTGCAATTCCAATATTTTCTTTCTCTTTGGTTTCTGAAATCTTTCTCAACTGATCTTCCGTTATAAAATCGTTTATCAGCTCAATTTCATCATACTCCATTCCTTTGCAGCGATGAACGGTAGAAAAAACGATTTGAGCCTTGTCTTTTTCATCCTTTTCAACATGCATTTCCTTGAGTGTTTTCAAAAGTCCGGGAATCTCATTACCATAAGTGTGTACAATTTTTACCATCATTCCTAGCTGCAGGTCTTCTGTTTTATCAATGTATTCTTCCAGCTCGTTTATATTGCTCATTGATTTGATGAGTTTGTCTTTAATTAGATATCGTTTGGAATTATACAGATTGAGCACATCATATAGCGAAGCACCTTCATCGGCGTAGGTGTACGAGTGAATGTTTCCTTCAAAGTAAATGTGTTTGATGTCTGTATCTTCGGAAATACATTCTATGGCTCTCATCAATAATCCGAGATTGGAACGGGCAATTATGGCTTTGGTATTTGAGTCTGTGGAAACGCCGCTTCCGATTATTTGCAGGGGTTCATAGGTGTTTATGAGTTTTTTGAAGTTTAGGACTTCACCCGCTAAATCAGCTATTTGCTGAGGGAAACGAAAACTGGTTGAAAGAAAATGCGGAGAGAATCCCGTCCTTTCAAGTGAATTTATTGCATAACGCCATCCATAAATTTGCTGATGAGTATCGCCAACAATTACTTTTGTTGCATTTTGTTTGAGAAATACATCCAGCATTGCAGGTGACGCGTCTTGTCCTTCATCAAACAGAATGTAATCATAATTCAAATCCGGATTCGAAAGCTGGAATTTTTTGAGGTAGAAATCGTGTGTAATCTCAATTTTTCCGGTCGACATTAATTGCAAGAATACTGATGCCTGATTCACTATATAGTTATAGTGATTGAACGCAAAACTGCGTGCTTTCCTATCGTTCAATGTGTCCAAATAGTTTGTTTCTGTCAGTTCTTTTTTGTTGCTGTTGCAATAGCACGACATGAACTTCAGGATGTGATTGGCCAGTACATATTCATTGTGTTTTTCACCTGAATTACTGATGTTCAGTATTTCGGTAAGTTCGTGTATTTGATAACCCTGATTTCTGACTTTATAGCCATTTCTGAAAACCATGTGTCTGTATGCCAGAGAATGGGCGGTTTCTACTTGCACATTCTGTAAGTTTTTCTGAGAGAATTTCTTGATAGCATCCAGTTTTACTGATTTGTTGAATACCAGATAAAGAATTTTACTTTTCGCTGGTCGTGAACCCGCATATTCTATAACGGTAGTGGTTTTTCCTGATCCGGCAACGGCATTTATTTTAAGGTCTCCGGCCGACCCGATAATAAGCTTTTGTTCATTTGTTAATTTCATTTCGTAGTGGTTTTGAATGTGTTTGAAAAGTGGTTCGTTATTTAAATATAAGGAAAATGTGAAGCTATTTGGATGTGTTTTTTCATTTTTTTTACCTCAAAATTTTTATTTAACTGAAAGTTAAATATTCTATTTTCCAATTCTTTCTG
>CBFGMW010000425.1:0-3254 GCA_965649925.1 uncultured Fluviicola sp. | reverse complement strand
GGTTTTGAAGATCCTAATTTGCGAAAAGCAGAGATCAATAAAAAATTGACATTGGAAGGAACTGAAAGTAGTATTTTACTTCAGGCAGGTGAAGAAACCTTTTCTGTTAAACTCGGTGAACTCATGTTCATTGATGAAAAAATAAAGACATTCACACTGCCGAAGTTTAACTAAACGCTCAACGATAATTTCCCTGGTTCTATCTCAAGGTTAAGCACACCAATTGCCAGCCCTTGTCAGTTCTCAGAAAATGTAAATGGCTTTGTTCATTAGGCTCTTCATTGGTTACAACTACTTCGTAATACGGGTAATGTGGTGTATCGAATTCCATACAACTGGTATAGTACTTTTTGAACATGCTGAAATCGTATAAAAAGAAATCTCCTGCAGAATTGAATTGTACATATTTCTTTGAATTAATTATTTCGAAGAAAGCCTGCAACTCTTCTTTTTTGTCGAAAAACAAATCTTCTTTTGAAATGGCTACCCAGCCTTCATCTTCTACCCACAATACTAAACTATCCGCAACGATCTGTTGAAACCGCAGTTCATTTGGCTGTTGAAAAAAATTCTGATTAACCCATTGATCAAATGATTTGTCCAGGCTCATGAAAGAAATATATCCTCCGCGTTTAGCTTTTAAACTCATTCTCAAATTATCATTTGTAGGTTTTTTCGTTTTTTAGAATGTTGAATAATCCAAACCTTCGTAAATATGCTCTCCTTTTTTGTCCACTAGAAATTTCGAACTCAGTACTTTTCTATTTTCTATGGAAATAAGCTGTGATTCTCCACCAACCCAGCTAAAATGTCCGCAGCCGTCGTCTTCGTGTTCCTCCCAAAAATCTTTTTTCGCTCCTTTCAGGGCACGCACGAACCCAGATTCAACTGGTTTCATTTCGTCATAAACGGCAGGAAGAATAATTCTCCCGTTTACATCCATTAATCCAACTTTCTTTGTTTTCGGACTTTTAAAGCGGATATAGCCTTCACTTTCATTATCCGCGGCTGCATCGAAAAAGTAAACGGAATCTTCTGCAAATTTGGTACCGTCACTCTTTAAATAGTAGGTTTTGTATTCATCTTCAGAAACCTGCTCCACAACGCCTGAAACTTTTTCAAAATCACTGCATGATACCATAATGAACTTAGGTTCTGTAAGAATTTCACCTTTGGCGTTTTTAAAACCAAGCAGTGTGGTATCTGTATTCCAATAGCTAAACCATTTTTGGTCAGACTGAGCGAAAAGAGAGACAGAACTAATAAATAAAAAAAGTGTGAGATTCAGTTGCTTCATAGGAATGAATAATTGTTCTAAAATAAGGCTTTCTGAAGAAACGGGTTACACATAAATGGTGCTCGGAAAATCCGCAGCATTTATTCTTTCAGCTATGAGCGATTCTACGATAAATCCGCCAAATGGCTATCTTCGAAAACAGAAAACGAAACATTTCTTATTCATGCGCTATTTATTTTCATTGATTTTCGGCTTGTTAACCCTTCAAATTTCGGCTCAAACACAACAGCAGCTCGATTCAATGGAACTATTGATCCCGACGAAAAAAGGAACCGAAAAAGTGCGGTTGTTGAAT
The DNA here is from genome assembly GCA_965649925.1 of uncultured Fluviicola sp. GTDB lineage: Bacteria > Bacteroidota > Bacteroidia > Flavobacteriales_D > Crocinitomicaceae > Fluviicola. The sequence continues at coordinate 1,662 of CBFGMW010000425.1, read as the reverse complement.
GATCTTACTTACTATTACTGTCAGAAGGACGCGAAAAAAGCTATTGGTTTCGGTGAAAAATCGCTGCTTACCGCACAAACTTTAAAAGACGAAGCCCTTTTGGCGAGTACGTACAATGATCTTTCCATGCCGTACCTGGTGAACGGTGATTTCCCGAAAGTCGTTGTATTGAATCAGAAAGCACTTGCAATCAGGACCAAACTAAAAGATACTGTAGGAATTATTGCTTCCGAATCGAAACTTGGAAACGCATACTACGAACTAACCCGCTACAAAGAAGCACAACACGCCTACAATCATGCAATTGAACTGGCACGAAAGATAAAAGCCGATCAATATCTTATGCAATTGTACATCAATAGCGCCAACTTACTTGAAATAACCGGTTATGTTGAAGAAGCACTTAAAATGCAATTGGATGTGAAACGAATGGCAGAAAAAGAAAACAATCTTCCCATTCTCATAACGAACTATGGAAATATTGGTTCTTGCTACGGCAAATTAAAACAATACGACCAAGCCAGAGAGAGTTTCAAAAAAGCCATTCCACTTATTGAGCAAACCGGTGCTACGGAGCAACTGGCAATGGTTTACCAGGGATTGGGAGTTGTGGAGCGCAACGCCGGAAATACCGATTTGGGATTAGGTTATTACAAACGGGCGCTCACTATTTACAGAAAAATAGACTCCAAGACCGGAGCGGGAATTGTCTCAGTGAACATCGGCAATTGTTACATGGAAATAAAGCAGCTTGACAGTGCCGAAGTATATTTACTGCAGGGATTGGATTTGGTTAAGAACACGAATTCATACCGACAAACCATGCTGGGTTACAAAAGTCTGGCTGAACTTGAGTTGAAACGAAAAAATTACAAAAAAGCATCAAAGTACCTTCAGCTGGAAAATCAGTATAAAGACAGTGTGCTGGTTCACCAGGGAAATGATGTGATTGCAGAAATGTTTACCCGTTACGAAGTAGAAAAGAAAGAACGTGAGCTGGCAGAAAGCAAAGTCCGGATTGCTGAAAACGAGTCACAAAAAGCCATTTGGCTCGGCATTTCAGCCTGTTTGTTCTTATTGATCGTTTTAGTTGTGATCTATTTCCGTCATAAACGCAAACTGGCAATCCATCAACTGGCACAAACAAAACAGGAAGAGCAGCTTTTGCGACAGAAACAGCTTCACGAACAAAAATTGAATATTTCCAGAGAACTTCACGACAATATCGGTTCTCAGCTTACTTACCTGATTTCTTCTTTAGATCACATGATTTACCAGGAAATGACAAACGAACAATTACATTCGAAACTGCACGAATTGATTCATTTCGGAAGAATTACCATGGCAGAATTACGGAGCACCGTTTGGGCAATGAACCTGGAAAACGGTACGATACAGGACTTCGTTGAGCGTATTGAAAGTTTAAGCAGCAAAATCCCTCTTCCGGTTAAAATCAACAATGAAGTAACAGAAAAACTTACTTTTAAATCGCTGGAGCTGCTGAATTTACTTCGTATTGTTCAGGAAGCCACTCAAAACACTTTGAAATACGCCAATGCTTCGGAAATTCAGATCACTATCCGTTCATTCAAAAAAGGAATCCAATTGAAAATTACAGACGATGGAAACGGGTTGGTAGAACTCTACTCAGGAGGAAGCGGG
>CBFGMW010000424.1:0-3258 GCA_965649925.1 uncultured Fluviicola sp. | reverse complement strand
TTATTGATTGTTGGACGTGACGGAAGTTCGGTTATAACGGATACAGTTGTTTTCTATTTGGCCGATTACCGTTTTGCAGACAACAACAATGATTACATTATTGATTCATGGGAAACTGTCGATTTAACTTCACTAGGTGCAGTTCGTTATCTGGAATTCACACTGGAATCTTCTGACGAAGGCGATTGGGGAATGAATACTCCTGCCTATTTTGCTCTGGACGATTTGATCTACGGCTCATTATCATTGAATGAAACGGTTGTAAACAACCTGATAGTTTATCCAAATCCGGCATCAGAAACTATCACGTTTAAAGGTACAGAAGGAAAAATCACGATCACATCATTAACCGGAAGTGTTGTTTTCGTTGGTGAGTTGACCGGATTAAACGAGGTAAATGTGAGCGATTTTACAAGTGGAGCTTACGTTTACTCTATTGAAACTGCAACCGGAATTATTAACGGTCGTTTCGTAAAACAAAACTAAAACTGTAGATGCAACGCCGGATTCTTTTCGTTCTGCTTTCAACTTTTGTTGGTTTTTCTGCTGTTTCGCAGCAAGAGGAGAATGAAATGGAGGAGGTAATTATTTCCGGGAGCTCATCTCAATCATTAAACAACCTTCACCTCGATCAAAAACGTATTGAGAACAAGTTAGCTCCCGATCTGGGAGCTATTCTTGCTCTTTTACCAGGGTTGCAGATAAGAACGTATGGCGATGTCGGCGGATTAAAAACGGCAGGCTTCAGAAGCCTCGGTGCGGCGCATTCGTCCATTGTGATTGATCTTCAAAATCAACCGGTAACACAAACAGGGAGTACAGATTTGAGTTCAATTCCTACAGAATTTATAAAATCCGTAGCCATTTTGAGGCAGGACGGAACCAATACTGGACTTCCTATCCAGTCTAAATTATCAGGAAGTTTAATCCACATTTCCACTATTCACCAGTCAGTTAGTTCTGACTCAAGCATGTTACGAGTTGGTTTGCAAAACGGATCGTTTGGATATTATTCAGGCGATCTGGCAGCCAGATTACGCTACAAAAAAATTCAGCTTTCAATTACAGGAAAAGCCAGAACATACGAGGGGAATTTTCCTTTCGAATATCAGAATGCCTACCAAACCATTTCTGCAGTGCGCAAAAATAATGGTTGTTCGGATTTAAATGTAACAACCAGTCTTACCTGGTTTTTGAACAAGTCGCATACAATTTCAGTCAAAGGAACAATCAACGACGCAAAAAAAGAACTTGCCGGAGCAGTTGTTTTCTACAATGAAACTGCAAATCAGCACCTTTTTTCCGGAGAACGAAATTTAACCCTCTGGCACAAATTCGAATTGAAACGAAGTCAATGGATTACACAATTGACAACTCAAAACAGCGATCTAACCTATCTTGACTCGAATTACCTCAATCAGCAGGGTTACCTGGAACAATCATTTTACACAAATTATCTGAACGGACAAACACAATACGCACTTCAGATAAATAAGGTCGTTAAACTATCGATTGGATCTGAAATAAGCCATGAGCGGATTTTTGCCGGAACGGTGACCGGAAATCCTGAACGAACAACATTGAATCAGTTTCTAGCTTCCAAATTCGCTTTTAGTAACCATGACCTGGAAGTACAGGTAGGTGTTCAACAAGTAGTTAATCAACGCGGAACGGGAACTAAGAATTTGTATGTTTTACCTGCTTTACAGTACGTTTTCGCTTTCAAAAAAATAGCTGCGGTTGGCTTCATTGTGCGTTACACTGTTCGACAGCCAACATTTTCAGAATTGTATTACCAGCAAGTTGGAAACACCTCGTTAAAACCTGAAGAAGCATCTTTAGCTTCATTGCCGGTGAAGTTTACCTGGAAAAAAGGAAACTGGTATAATTCCTTTCGACTAGAGCCATTCTATACCTACAGCATAAACAAGATCGTTGCAATTCCTACCAAAAACTTATTCGTTTGGAGTATCCAGAACATCGGGATTTCTCAATCAAGTGGGTGCGAGTTGTTCAACGAATCGAAAATAAAATTAAAGAACAGCATCTTCGGCCAATCTGTGAGTTTTACATACCAGGAAGCTATTGATCTGACAAATCCAAACAGCGTTTTATACCGAAGTCAACTCACATACATTCCAAAATTCAGCGGTTCGGTAGAATTGGATTGGTCGCTCACTAAATGGTCGGTTTACACCCTGTTTTCTGCTCAAAGTATGCGCTACGGTTTACAGGAGAACATCACGTCAAATGAAGTTCCTGGATATTACACCGTTGATCTGGGCGCTTCCTATATGCTTCAGCTGAAAAAGCAGAAGTTCAAAGTGAGTGCGTGCGTAAAAAACATTACAAACCAGTACAACCAGTATATCCGTTACTTTGTTTTACCGGGAATCAATTATCAAATTCGTCTGGCTTATGAAATATAGTTTTGTTTTACTTCTAATTATCGGGCTGATCTCGTGTAAAAAGAAACCTGTTGAGGCACAACCTGCTCCGGACCATTTAACCGATGGAATTTTGGTTTTGAATGAAGGCTTGTTCAATCACAATAACGCAAGTTTGATGTGGCTCAATACTTCGAATGGTTCGACTATTATGGATTTCTTTGAGCAGAAAGCAGGTCGCGGATTAGGCGATACCGGAAACGACATGAAGCGTTATGGAAGCAAAATTTACATTATAGTGAACGTTTCCAGCACGGTGGAAATCTTAAATGCAGCAACAGGAGCTTCTATTCAGCAAATATCCATGATAAACGGATCAACACCTAAGCAACCGCGCTACATAACTTTCCACGGCGGGAAAGCATTTATTTCGTGCTACGATGGTTTTGTGGATGTTCTGGATACAGCTACACTACAAATTATACAGCGAATTCCCGTCGGAGCCAATCCGGAAGGAATGGCAATCAGCAACAACCGTTTGTTTGTCTGTAATTCGGGAGGATTAAATTCTCCGAATGTTGACAGTACGGTCTCTGTGATTTCTTTAAGTACATTAACCGAACTGACGAAAATAACCTGTGGTCCGAACATGGGCGATATAGCTGTGGATTCTTCAGGAGAAATTTACGCCATTTCACGTGGCGATTACGGGTCAATTCCTTCACGAATGCACCGAATTGATCCTGTTGGTTTAACGAAAATACAAACCTTTGCTTTTGACGCGAGTTCTATTACAGAATATAATAATCAGTTTATTATTACGAATTCGTGCCAGTCGAACGTCCATACCAGATTATTCGATCCTGCTTCT
>CBFGMW010000423.1:0-3264 GCA_965649925.1 uncultured Fluviicola sp. | reverse complement strand
GAACTTTCACTTGAAAAATCGCTGTGCGACATACACGAACTGCTGCGGGATGCGAAAAACAGTTTCGAGCTAAACCAAACCGAACTTGGCGGAAACATCAAAATGGAACTGAACGCCATTCAGTGTAATCTGTACATTGATCAGGTGCATATTACAAACGTGTTGTACAACCTGATAGATAATGCGGCAAAGTACTGTGAACAAAGTCCTGAAATTACCATCAGTACACGTAATGATTCCAATTGGTTCTATGTAACCATTGCCGATAACGGAATAGGAATTAAACGTGAGGACCAAAAACTCATTTTCGATAAATTCTACCGTGTTCCAACCGGCAACCTGCACAATGTAAAAGGATTTGGCTTGGGCTTATTCTATGTCAAATTGATTATTGAGCAGCACGGCGGATCTATTAGCGTAAAAAGCGCTTTGAACAAAGGCACGTCATTCTGTATCCAGCTTCCCTTGAACAAAGGACAATGAAAGAATTGATTGACCGCATATTTTCAATCGAAACAGAAGACCAATTCAATAGTTGCGCTTTAGAGGTTTTCGAATACCAGTACAAAAACGTTCCGTTATATACCCGGTTTGTAGACACACTCAACAGAAAAAAGCCCGCACATTACACTGAAATACCATTTCTCCCCATTTCCTTTTTCAAATCGCACCGCATTATTGCAAACGGAATGCAGGAAGAAGTGCTGTTCAAAAGCAGCGGAACCGGATCCTCCGTTCGCAGTTCACATTTTGTGGCAGACACATCCATTTACAAACGTTCATTTCTGCCAACATTCGAACAATTTGTAGACAAACTGGAAAACTGCATCATCCTTGCGTTACTTCCCTCTTATGTAGAACAAGGCGAATCGAGTTTGGTTTATATGGTCGACAAACTCATCCAACATACAAAACATTCCATTTCCGGCTATTATTTGGGAGAATCTGAAGTTTTACTGAAAGCTATTACTGAAGCTAGAAAAACCGGCCGCAGGATTGTTCTGTTCGGGGTAAGTTATGCTTTGCTTGATCTTGCAGAACTAAAACCCAATTTAAATGACGTACTGATAATAGAAACCGGGGGAATGAAAGGCCGCAGAAAAGAAATGAGTAAAGAAGAACTGCATTCCGTTTTATGCGAAGCATTTTCCGTGAACTATATCAGCTCCGAATACGGAATGTGTGAGTTGCTTTCACAAGCATACAGTCAGTCATCAGGTCTTTTTGAATTCCCCAAATGGATGAAAGCACAACTTCGGGAAGTAAACGATCCGTTCATGTTTCACCAGGAAGAAAACAAAACCGGAGTTATTTCAATTACAGATCTGGCAAACATTTACAGCTGTTCATTTATCGAAACACAGGACCTCGGAAAAATGGAGGATGGCCAGCTTCGTTTAATGGGACGACTGGACCATTCCGAGATCAGAGGCTGTAACCTGCTGATCGAATAAATTATTTCTTTTTTTTTATAAACCGTTCTTCCTATATTTGTTTTTCACAAAAACAGAAAATATGAAGAAACAACTACTATGTGTTCTTACACTGGGTCTTGCAGTTGGAGTTAACGCTCAGGTAAACTCAAGTATTGTAAGCGCAAAGAAATCGCGCAGCGACATTTCGTTCCCGGCGATCAAAACAACAAAAGCAGGTTCTGAAAAAGCTGAAGGAGATATCCTTTATTCAAACAACTTTACAACAACTTCAGACTGGGCAATGACAACTGGTGCTGGTCACACAGCTGGTTCATGGGCAATTGTGAATGCAATGCCAACAGGTTTGACATCTCAGGCTGGAACTTACGGTTTCCCTGTAGCAATTGGTTCTGTATCAGGTGGTAACTTTGCATTGATCAATTCAGATGCTGAAGGTGCAGGTGCTGTGCAAAATGCATACATCGGAACTGCTGCTGATATTGATTTAGCTGGTGCTTTAACAGCTGCCAGTGAGCCTGCTGATGCTGCAGTGCTATTGAAATTTACAGAAATCTACAGACATTACCAGGAGACATACTCTGTTGATATTTCTATTGATGGTGGTACAAACTGGACAACTTTCTCTGTGAATCCTGTTGCAGAAGTTCCTGTAAACACAAACTCTGCTAACCCGGAGACAGAAATATTGAACATTACTTCAGCTATTGGAGCTGGAAACTGGACATCTAACGTTCGTATCCGTTTCCACTACCAGGGAACTTACGATTGGTTCTGGGGTGTTGATGATGTTCAATTGATCGTAGCTTACGACAACGAGATCAAAGGTTTGGTTTACTCACAAGCTACAGACATGGTAACAACACAAGGATTGGATTATTACAAAGTTCCTGTTAGCCAGGCTAGTTTCCCTGGAGTTACTTTTGGTGCTTCAGTACGTAACGATGGTGGTTTAGACCAACCGGATGTTGCTTTGAATGCAACAGCTTCTGGCTACGACGAGACTGGTGCTGCAATTGCAATTCCTATGGGAGTTACAGATTCAGTTTCAGTTACGGTTCCTTACATGTTGCCTATTGCAGTAGGAGACTACACTATTGATTTAACAACTGAAATGACAGCTATAGATGCAGTTCCTGCAAACAACGAAGCTGCATTTACAATTTCCCGTGATGCTACACTTTATGCACGTGATAACGGAACAGCTACAGGAAGCATCAGTGGTTTAGTAGGTGCTGAAGAAGAGGAATTAAAAATCGGTAACTTGTACGAGATTTTTGATGATGTTGAATTGGTTCAGGTTGAGATTCGTTTGGTAAACCAGACCGCAGCAGTTGGTCAGGTTATCAATGCTGAGATCTATGTTTTCAATCCGAATACTACAGAATTTGATTACGGTGCTACTACTGTTGATCATACAATTGTTAGCGGTGACTTAAGCACATTCGTTTCATTGGATATTGATAACGGAAGTTTCCCGGCTACTGCAGGTGATGTACTACTAGTAGTTGCTCATAACTTTGGTGGAACTTCACCGGTTGCTTTCGGATACGCACAAAACACCGCTTTGGGTACTGTAATGGGATTCTCGGCTAGTACAGGTGATTTATACAACTTGTCTGATCCAAATGCGATCATGATCCGTTTGGTAGATGAAGCATCTGCAGGTGTTGAAGAAAATGCATTAGAGTCTAACTTATCTGTATTCCCTAACCCTGCTTCAGATTTAGCTACAGTTACTTTTGAAGTTGCAGGTGCAGAGAACGCTACAGTTAATGTAACTGACCTTACTGGTAAAACAGTTGCTACAGTTGCAGTATCTTCTTTATTG
>CBFGMW010000422.1:0-3279 GCA_965649925.1 uncultured Fluviicola sp. | reverse complement strand
AAATGAACAAATAGAATAGTTATGTTAACGTACCTCTTCAATTATTTAGAAAGCTTGGATGTCCCGGGAGCAGGACTGTTCCATTACATTTCGTTTCGTGCAGCAATGGCGCTGATCACTTCGCTTATTGTTTCTATCATTTTCGGTAAACGTTTAATCAACTTACTGCGTCGTCAGCAGATTGGTGAAACGGTACGTGATCTTGGTTTAGCCGGACAAATTGAAAAACAGGGAACACCAACAATGGGTGGACTTATCATTTTGTCAGCTATTCTAATTCCTACGTTATTGTTCGCCAAGCTTCACAACATTTATGTGATCACAATGATTCTGGCTACTATTTGGCTTGGAACCATTGGTTTTATCGACGATTACATCAAGGTTTTCAAAAAGAACAAAGAAGGTCTTTCCGGAAAGTTTAAAGTAATCGGTCAGATCGGCGTGGGAATTATAGTTGGGTCAATCATGTATTTCCACAAAGATGTTCAGGTTCACAAGAAAGTTCCTGCTGCTTATGAGTTGCAGTCAGGGGAATCAATTGTTTCTCACCAACACGCGGCGAACGAGAAGGATGAAAATGTGAAATGGATAGTTACTCGTGACATGACAACGACCATTCCGTTTATCAAAAACAATGAGTTTAATTACAACTGGTTGATCGGTGATATTGATAAGTCGTACGGATGGATGTTGTTTATTCCGCTGGTAATTGTGATAGTGATAGCCGTTTCGAATGGTGCGAATATGACCGATGGTTTGGATGGGCTTGCTGCCGGAACATCGGCCATTGCCGGAATTGCGCTTGCGATATTGGCGTATGTGGCTTCCAATATTCGTTTCGCTGATTATCTCGATGTAATGTACATTCCGTATGCGGAAGAGCTCGTAATATTCATTTCGGCTTTCGTTGGTGCCTGTATCGGATTTATGTGGTACAACAGTTATCCGGCTCAGGTTTTTATGGGCGATACCGGAAGTTTAGCACTTGGCGGAATCATCGCAGTATTTGCGATCTCAATCCGTAAAGAATTATTGATCCCGGTTCTGTGTGGAATCTTCTTAATCGAGAATTTATCTGTGATCATGCAGGTCGGCTACTTCAAATATTCCAAGAAGCGGTTTGGTGAGGGCAGGCGCATTTTCCTGATGGCCCCATTGCATCATCATTACCAGAAAAAAGGATTGCACGAAGCGAAAATCGTTTCCCGGTTCTGGATCGTTGCAGTTTTATTAGCGGTAGTAACCATTGTAACACTGAAGTTGAGATAATGAACATTCAGAACAAACATATCGTTGTTTTGGGTGCCGGCGAAAGCGGAGTTGGCGCAGCAATTTTGGCTAAAGTCAAAGAAGCGGAAGTGTTCGTTTCAGATTTCGGTGCTGTTAAACCGGAGTATGCTGCCGAATTAGAGAAATATGCCATTGAGTTCGAGGAGAAAGAACATTCCATGGAACGCATTCTTACTGCTGATTTAGTGGTTAAATCACCCGGAATTCCTGAGACGGCTACAGTGATGAAACTGATCCGCGAAAAAGGAATTAAAGTGGTCTCTGAAATTGAATTCGCGGCTTATTTCACAACTGCAAAAAAAGTTTGTATCACAGGAAGTAACGGGAAAACAACAACAACGATGCTTACGCATCACATGCTTACAAAAGCAGGAATGAATGTGGGACTGGCCGGAAATGTAGGTTACAGCTTCGCGAAGCAGGTTGCACTGGAGGAGAAAGACATTTTTGTTTTGGAATTAAGTTCTTTCCAGTTAGATGATATGGAAGATTTCAAAGCCGATATCGCCATTCTGACAAACATTACTCCTGATCATTTGGATCGATACGAATACAACATGCAGCTGTATGTGAATTCGAAGTTCCGGATCTTAAACAATATGACGGCTGCAGATTATTTTATTTACAACGCAGACGACGAAATAGTAACAGCTGAGCTTTCAAAGCGGAATATCAGCGCAAACTGTCTTCCTTTTTCACTAACAAAACAGTTCGATAAAGGAGCATACGTTCAAAACAAACAACTCATCATAAACTTTAACAATCAATTTTCTATGTCTATTCATGAACTAGCCTTAAAGGGTAAACACAATGCCCAGAATTCATTAGCAAGCGGTCTGGTAGGCCGAATCCTTGAAATTCGAAAAGATGTGGTGCGCGAAAGTCTTTCTGATTTCGTAAATGTTGAACACCGTTTGGAATTTGTTGCCAAAGTATGCGGTATTCAATTCATTAACGATTCAAAAGCAACGAATATCAATGCAGCGTGGTTTGCATTGGAAAGTATGGATCAGCCAACAGTTTGGATAGTAGGTGGTGTTGATAAAGGTAACGACTACACGGAACTGGTTGAATTGGTTAAAGAAAAAGTAAAAGCAATAATTTGTCTTGGGAAAGACAATGCCAAGATCATTGAGACATTTTCTGATCATGTAGAAACAATTGTTGAAGCTGGTTCGGCGGTTGAAGCGGTTGCTTATGGTTACCGTTTGGCTAAAAAGGATGAGGTAGTTCTTTTGTCACCGGCATGTGCCAGTTTCGATTTGTTTGAGAACTACGAAGATCGTGGAAATCAATTCAAGCAAGCGGTTCGAGGATTGTAAACAGTTTCTCATGGATCAAAGTAGAATTCAGCTCAAGAATCCGCTGCTCGAAGCGCGCGAAGAAGCTCTTAAAAAAGCAGAAAGAAGCGCAATTCGCCCACTTGGTAAGTGGAGAGGCATGGATGTATTTACCTGGTATAAACCTACGGTGTATGATTTGTCGGCTGTTATTCATTCATTTCCGTTCCCTGTTTGTTGGCTTGGAACAAAAAATGTAATTGAAGAATATGCAAGTATTGATCCGTCAAGCTTCAAAACTTTGACATGGATTGCACAGTATGATGATCCGCAAATCACTGTTCCGTCTGATATCGCAGGACCAATTCCTTTGATAACAGCAACGGAAGGATTGGAAGATACGCTCTTGTTTTTGGATGAATTGGCAGTTCCGAAAAGAATCCTGCTCTTCACGTTCGAAGGTAACGAGTATGAAACGAATATGCAGTTGTTCAAAGATTATATTCAGCAAAAATAAGCTATGATTCAAGTACTCAGAAAATACTTTAAAGGCGATTTGGCAATTTGGGTGATCACGTTGATCTTGCTTGGATTTTCGTTGGTTTCTGTTTACAGTTTTGTGCCGATCTTGGTGAAGATGGAAGGTGGTTCGCCATTCAAATATTTGTTCAAGCATTTCATCTATATTGTTTTGGCGGTTTTGGCCATG
>CBFGMW010000421.1:0-3286 GCA_965649925.1 uncultured Fluviicola sp. | reverse complement strand
AAGCATAACAAAAATATTTTAAGTTTCTAATGTATTCGGGAGTCTTGAAATTCTTCAAAAGGAGTGCTGATCTTGTCGAAGCATGACTTAAGTTGTATCTTCGTCACGATGCATTTTTTACGTTACCTGCTTCTTCCCTTAAACTTGATCTTTGGATTAATAGTCCTGATCAAGAACCTCTCCTATTCCCTTGGATGGAAAAAGAGTTATGAAATTCCCGGAGCTTCCATTTGTATTGGAAACATTACGGTTGGCGGAACAGGGAAATCGCCGCTAACAAAGGCTTTGGCCGAATTGTTACAGGATCAGTATCCCGTCATTCTTTCTCGTGGTTATGGAAGAAAAACTCAGGGATTACAAATCGCCGGACCAACTTCCAATGCTGCTGAAATTGGCGATGAGCCGATGATGTACTGGTCATATTTCAAGCAGACAGTTCCGGTTGTTGTGGCTGAAAAACGTGTTTTGGGTGTAGAATGGATTCGAAAACATTATCCCAGCGCTCCTATTCTTCTCGACGATGCGTTCCAGCATAGGGCTGTAAAAGCCGGATTTTCGATTGTCTGCATGACTTACGATCGTCCCGTTTTTAAAGATTTTACGTTTCCGGCAGGCAATCTGCGCGAGTTTCGTTCAGGGATTAAACGTGCCGATTGTGTAGTTGTAACCAAATGCCCGGATTCATTGAACGAAAAGGAAAAACAACTATTCTATTCCAAAATTCCTTTGCCGAAAGAACATATTTATTTTAGCACAACGCGATACGATAATCCGATTCCGCTTGGAGAAAGTACCTGGAGGAATTTCAAAACCGTGGTTCTTGTTACGGCAATTGCCCAGCCTAAACCGCTCGTTGATGAATACGAGAAAAATCACCAGGTAGAACTGATGCGTTTCCCCGATCATCACACCTTTACATCAAAAGACATCGCTTCCATTCTCCAAAAAGTTGCTACTTTTGCCACGCAAGATTGTGCACTGGTAACAACGGAAAAGGACCTGGTAAAGCTGAGTCCCTGGTTCAATGAGGTTTTTCAGATCTCTGCAAACCTTTTTGTTCAAACCATTCGAACAGAGCTTGACAGACAAACAGATTTTAATCAACGAATAAAAGAATATGTTGTTATCGCAAATGAAAGAAGCAGCTGATTTTATCAGCTCTAGAACGCAGGTTAAACCGGGAATCGGAATTATTCTTGGTACCGGACTTGGTGGTTTGGTAAAGGAAATTGAAATTATTGATGAAATTCCTTACGAGCAAATCCCTCATTTTCCAGTTTCAACAGTTGAAAGTCATTCCGGAAAACTGATCTTCGGAAACCTGGGTGGAAAACAAGTTGTAGCTATGCAGGGCCGTTTTCACTTTTACGAAGGATACAACATGCAGCAGGTGACATTTCCTGTTCGTGTGATGAAATTATTGGGAATCGAACGCCTTTTCGTAAGTAATGCTTCAGGCGGTGTAAACCCTGATTACATTGTTGGTGAGATCATGATTTTGAACGATCATATCAACCTCTTTCCTGCTCATCCGCTGATCGGTAAAAATATAGATGAACTAGGACCGCGTTTCCCGGATATGAGCGAACCGTACGATCACGCAATGATTGATATGGCGAAAAACATTGCCAAAGAAAATGATATCCGTATTGCTGTAGGAACTTACGCTGCATTAACGGGGCCAACATTGGAAACTCCTGCAGAATACGGTTACGTTCGTGCAATTGGCGCCGATGCTGTTGGTATGTCTACTATTCCTGAAGTAATTGTTGCACGCCACATGGATATTCCTTGTTTCGCAATCTCAATTATCACAGATTTAGGAGTTCCGGGAAAAATCCAAAAAGTGAGCTTGCAGGATGTTATTGAAGTTGCCAGCAGACAGGAGCCTAAAATGACGCTGATTATGCGTGAATTGATTTCGAGAATCTAAAAACATTCAAAATACTCTTGAAAAGCCTCGGATTTCCGGGGCTTTTTGGTTTATGGTATGACTTCATTTATTGCTGAATGAGTGATAATTGCAATTCTTAATTACATTAGTGAAAAAAAAGCATGAATCTCAAAGACTTTTTAGAGGATTGTAGACAAGAAAATATTATCGACCAGGCTACTACCGATCGTATCTATGATCATTATTTGAAGCGAACTGAGCAGCAATCACTCAAAGCACAGGATCAATTAAAACTGAATCAAAGCAAACAAGGCAACGGACTGATTATTACCGTAAGTATTATCGGAGTTGTTTTAATTGGATTTGGAATTATTTACCTGTTTGCCCACAATTGGGATAATCTTTCACGTTTTGCGAAGACAGTATTGAGTTTAGTTCCTGTGGTTATTTCCATTCTCATTAATGTCTTCACGTTGACCAAAAGAAAAGACAGCGTGGTATGGCAGGAATCTGCAGCTGTATACAGCTTTCTTGCGGTTGGAAGTATGCTTGCGCTCATTTTACAGGTTTATCAGCTTCCCGGAATAGAAAATTACTTTTTCACTTATTGGTGTGTGCTCTGTTTGCCGATGGTATATATTCTGAAATCACATTGTGCAGTGTTTTGCGCAATTATTCTTATGCTGTTAAACCTGACCAGTTATCCGATGGATCAAAGTTCAATTTTTCGGGTTCCCTGGTTTGGCAGCCTGTTGCTGTTCACCGGTTTAATTCCTTATTACAAGCGTTTGTTTACGCTGCGTCGGCCGGATTCCTTGTATGTTACACACCAGGTAATGATCCCGATGGTTGTGTGTTTAACTGCAGTTGTTAGTATGGCAGGAGCGCACTCATCAGTTTGGTTGATTTTGTTTTTGCTGCTGGCAAATTTTCAGCTGTTTGGAACAAGCATGTTTCTTCGATCAACTGACCGGCAACCAATTGTAATGAGCGTTCTGAGTTATGTTGGTGTGAGTTTATGTCTGTCGTATTTGCTGTTCTATGAAAAATGGGGTTTCGACAAGATTCTTGACGTCGGTGTGAATGACTACAGATTGTTTTTTATTCCATTGATGCTTATAACCGGTGTTATTCAACTTTTTGTATACTTCTCAAAAGAAAAACCAGGTATCAATAATTTATACAAATGGCTTATTTTAGTTCCGCTGCCGTTTGTATTAATGAACTATTTCGGCTCGTTGGTTCTGAACTATTACACGGGGACTCTTTTTCTTCTTGCAGGCGCAGGAGTCTATTTTGCTCAACAACGTAAGGACGAATGGCAGTTATACCCGGCTTTAGGCATAATAAGCGTTATTATCATCAGTCTTTCATATCATGTTGACAGCGTAA
>CBFGMW010000420.1:0-3296 GCA_965649925.1 uncultured Fluviicola sp. | reverse complement strand
TTCACAGGTGAAAACTGTTCCTTCCGGCGATAGTATTGGTTATGGCAGAAGTTTCAAAGCCAGGAATGAAATTCGAATTGCAATTATTCCTGTCGGTTATGATGATGGATTCCGAAGAAGTTTAAGTAATGGCTGCGGTGCGGTTTTCATCAAAAATCAAAAATGTCAGGTCGTTGGCCGTGTTTGCATGGACATGATTATGGTTGCTATCAGTGATCTGGATGTTTCATTCGGCGATCCGGTAGAAATTATTGGCCCGAACCAGACAATGGCAGATTTTGCGGAGGATATGGATACTATTCCGTATGAAGTGCTTACCGGTCTTTCGAAACGCATGCAGCGAGTTTATATAGAAGATTAATTTATGAAATGTTGTAGGGTAAGCTCGCGAGCTTACCCTACAATTGTTTCTAAATAATAATAAATGGAAAATCAAAAAAAATTTACAAAATATCAGGTAGCCATAGCCTTATTAATTGCCCTGATCCAATTTTCAGTGGTATTGGATTTCATGGTCTTGTCGCCACTGGGAACGTTTGTGATGGATGATCTGAAACTGCAGCCGGAACAATTCGGAATTGTAGTTGCTGCCTACGCCATCAGTGCGTTTGTTTCCGCGGTGTTAACAGCCGGATTTGCTGATAAGTTCGACCGAAAGAAATTGCTTATGTTTTTCTTTGCCGGATTTATACTTGGAACCTTGCTCTGTGGACTTTCAACAAATTATTGGACCTTGCTCGGTGCGCGTGTTTTCACAGGACTTTTCGGTGGAGTAATGGGTTCTATCAGTATGGCTATTGTTACGGATGTTTTTGAAGTTTCGAAACGTGGCCGAATGATGGGTTTTATTCAGATGGGTTTTGGGGTAAGTCAAATCGTGGGAATTCCGTTCGGATTGTGGTTAACAAACAAGTTTAACTGGCACATGCCTTTCTATGCGATCGTAATTTTTGCCACCATTGTATTTGTGTTTGCTCTTGTATTCATGAAACCAATTGATGCTCATCTGGCGATCCAGGAAAAACGTCACCCGTTTCAACATCTCTGGGAAACATTGTCTAACAGAAGGTATCAACGCGGATTTTTGGCAACTGTTCTCCTGGCAACGGGCGGATTTATGCTGATGCCTTTTGGAAGTGATTTCGCAGTGAAAAATCTGAAAATCAATCCGAATAGTTTGACGTTTATGTATATGATAACCGGAGTTTTTACTTTTGCTTCGAGTTTTTTAGCCGGTATACTCAGCGACAAATTAGGGAAGATGGTTCTGTTTACTTTCGGGACTTTGTTATCAATTACAATTGTGATCATTTACACCAATTTGGGCGTAACACCTATACTGTATGTGATTCTGCTCAACATTGTGCTTTTTATCGGGATCAATTCGCGGATTGTCCCGGCACAGGCCTTACTTACTTCTGTTCCGAGTCCACAAGACAGGGGAGCGTTTATGAGCTTAAACTCAGCAATCCAATACTTGTCCGGAGGAATTTCTGCATTTATCGCCGGGTTGATCGTTTATAAAGATTCTTCGGGACATATTCACAACTACCCGGTTTTAGGATATGTTGTAACAGGAACGTCTTTGATTGCATTAATTCTAATGTTCCGACTCAGTAATTTGTTGAAAAAACCGGTTGAAGAACCAAAAGTGATTTCGGAAGATTTATTGCATTCGTAAAAACGGTATATGAAAATTTGAATTTAGTAGTGGATGGTCGCGACCATCCACTACATATTTTTCATTGTGATAGTTATTTCTTCTTCCGGTCCCGGTCAAATTTCCGTTCATTTATAAAAACCCATCGCAACGATGCGTAAAAGGTATTTCCAACAACAAAATCGGATCTTTGCTGTATGTTCACTCCCAGTTGAAAATGACCCTGCATGAACTTGTAACCAACATTCGGTGCAATTCCAAACTGATGATGTCCGTCAAAATCGGTATGCCAGGCAAGTCGGCCACCATAAGTCAAATTTAGCCTTCCTGCTTTGTACCAATAGCCGATCTGGCTCCCCATTTGTTTTTGAGTAAAGTTGTAATCGAATTGCACATTTACGGCATTGGTGTGTGGTTTTGCTAATTTGATCTGCTGCCACTGGCGCTCAACTCCAAAATTTGCATTGAAATACTTTCCCTGTTCCACCCCAAGGAACGGCCCGGTTTTGATTAGTTTCAAGTCGCTTTCCGGCATCTTTAATTTTCTGTCAAAGATTTGCCCGAATGCGTTTGGGGAAAGAAAAAGAACCATTACCAGGTAGAAAGGAGCTTTATTTTTTGTCAGCATACTCATCGTGAATTCTTTTAATTTCAATTGCGTCATTAGCGTCAACTCCCAGGCTATCGGCAATTTCTTTTGCGCGCAGAACTTCTTCTACAGACAATCCGGTGCTGTCGCTTTCAGGCTTTAACGCATTTTTTATGAAAATGGTACTATTTCCCAATGCAGGAACTGTTGTTGTTGAAACTTTGCAAACCGGTTCATACAACAGCGACTTTTCTTTCGTCTCTTTTGGAAAGAAACCCCCTTTTTCGTCATAGGATTCTATTAAAACCAGCATAACGCTGAGAATGTAAAGCATTTTTAATCCGGCAAAAACAATTCCTAGTACTTTATTCACGGTTGAAAGCTGAACAACCTTGATCATTTTCTCAACCACCTTTCCACCGAAATAGATCATTGCGCCAACTCCGAGAAAAGTTACTGTAAATGCAATAACCGGCAAGTATTCAGAATCCCAGCCCATACTTTTTTTCATCCATCCGGCAACAGCATCAGAGAAATGAATTCCTACGTAAATTCCAACTAACAAGGCAAGCAGGGTGAAGAGCTCAATAATGAATCCATGTTTAAAACCTTTATAGCAGGCGTAAATGAGCGGAACAATAATCAGAATATCTATAAAATTCATGGTGGAAAATTACGGAAACATCGTGCGTAGAATGGTTGACGGCTGAAAAGATGCTCACTTGTTAATGTGAACAAGGATTCCAACAATGAAAATGATAACAAAAAGTAGGGACAGGTCGCGACCTGTCCCTACTTTTATTATTTCTTATGAAGAGTTTACCCCATATTCGTGAAGATCTGCTGAACATCATCGTCATCATCGAATTTGTCCATCATTTTTTCAATATCTGCCAATTGAGCTTCTGTAAATTCAACCGGAGTAGTTGGGAATCGTTCCAGGTTCGATTTCAAAATTTCAATTCCTTTGTCTTCAAGTGCTTTTGCAATCGTTCCGAACGAGGTGTAATCGCCGTAAACAAAAATATGCTCATCTGTTTCTTCGAT
>CBFGMW010000419.1:0-3301 GCA_965649925.1 uncultured Fluviicola sp. | reverse complement strand
AACGGATTCGTAAACGTCAGGTATAACGGATCGGTAGTCTTCCGATTCACTGTCTGCGAAATGGCGAAGGGGAAAACGTTCGCCAGGTCGTTGCGAACTGAATTCAGCAATTGCGTTCCGTAAAAAATCCCATACCCGCCGCGGACTACCGTTTTGATCCCACGATAATGGCATCGTAGTCTTTTCCGATCTCAACCAGTTTCACACCGTATTCGTGTTCCATTTCATCGGAAGAAGCGTGTGGATCAACCAAATCAACCTGTACCTGGAATGATTTCAATTCGTTGACAACATCAATCACTTTTGAGTTACGGATATCAGAAACGTCTTCTTTGAACGTTGCACCCATTACCAGAACTTTCGCATCCTGGATATGTTTTCCTTGTGCAATGATCTTTTTTGCAGTTTGTTTACCGATGTAGAATCCCATGGAATCGTTTACGTAACGACCGCTATTGATGATCTTTGCATGGTAACCTGCCTGCTGTGCTTTGTGCGTTAAGTAGTACGGATCAACCCCAATACAATGTCCGCCAACCAAACCGGGTGAGAATTTCAGGAAATTCCATTTTGTTCCGGCAGCTTCCAATACCTCGTAAGTATTAATTCCGAGTTTATTGAAGATGATAGAGAGTTCGTTGATCAACGCAATATTCACATCGCGCTGCGTGTTTTCAATGATCTTGGCAGCCTCAGCCACTTTAATGGAAGTTGCGCGGTGAACTCCGGCTTCAACCACCAATTCGTATGTTAATGCAATTTGCTCTAACGATTCCTTACAGCAGCCTGAAACTACTTTGATCACATTTTGGAGCGTATGTTCTTTATCTCCCGGATTAATTCTTTCCGGTGAATAACCTACTTTGAAATCGTCGCGGAATTTCAGTCCCGAAAGCTCTTCCAAAACAGGAATACAATCTTCCTCCGTACAGCCAGGATAAACGGTAGATTCGAAAACAACGTAATCACCTTTTTTCAAAACCTGCGCAACTGTTTTTGAAGCACCCAAAAGTGGTTTCAAATCCGGTAAGTTCGAATCATCAATAGGCGTAGGAACTGCTACAATAAAAAACTGAACATCTGCTAAATCCTTTATGTCTGCAGTGAACTGAATATCACAACCGTCAAATGCTTCTTTTTCCAATTCATTACTCGGGTCAACATGATTACGCATCAGGTCAACACGTGTCTGGTTGATATCAAATCCGACAACTTTGATCTTACGTGCAAACTCAAGAGCAATTGGTAAACCAACATATCCGAGTCCGATAACCGCTAATTTTGCTTCTTTAGCAAGGAGTTTATTATAGATTGATTTGTTCATTTCTTACTTTGTAAATACGTTCAATAATTTCAACCACTTTCAAGCCTTCCAGGGCGTTTGTAGTTGCCGAAGTTCTTCCTTTTAATGTATCAATAACGTTTGTGATGACGTAGTGGTGATTTGCCGCAGAACCTTTGTATGCTCCGTAATCGTTTCCGGGATTAGTTGGTGCAAGTTCGGGCATTTCGTAATCTGCTATGTTGCAAACTTCCACTTCGTTCATATATTGTCCGCCAATTTTCACACTGCCGTTTTTCCCGATGATTGTCATGGAACTTTCCAGGTTTTGGTGAGCTACTGAAGTGGAGTAGTTCAAACTTCCCATTCCGCCGTCAACAAAATCAAAGCTCACGAATCCTGAATCTTCGAATGCAGTTGAGTCTTTATGTGTAAAGTCGGCGAATTTTCCCTGGATATTATCGATATCGCCAAAAAGCCAGTACATAATATCAATGAAGTGCGAGAATTGCGTAAAGAGTGTTCCTCCGTCCAGATCGCTGGTTCCTTTCCAGCCACCTGCTTTGTAGTAACGATCGTCACGGTTCCAGTAGCAATTAAGCTGAACCATGAAAATTTCGCCCAATACTTTTCGGTCGATCAGGTTTTTAATCCATTCACTTGGCGGTGAATAACGGTTTTGCATGACACAGAAAACGTGACGTGATTGCTGCAACGATTTGAAAATTACTTTCTCACATTGATCTTTGCTCAAACCCATCGGTTTTTCAACCACTACGTGTTTTTTATTTTCTAAAGCTTTCAACGCCTGTTCGGCATGCAAACCGTTTGGAGTACATACATTCACTACGTCAAATTCGATTCCTGAAGCGAACAGTTCTTCCATTGTTTTGAAGAAAGGAACATCGAAATCAGCGGCGTTGCATTCTTCTTTCGAACGAATGTCAACCATTGCCACTAATTCTGCTTCTTCGTCGCGACGCGCCATTTCAGCATGCCGTTTCCCGATATGTCCGGCCCCAACAATAGCAAACTTCACTTTTTGATTTTCAAGTATCATGTAAAGAAAATATAAGGCGACAAATGTAAGAAGAAAAAGCTAAAAGGAGGAAGAGAGGAAAGGACTAAAGGAACAAAAAAAGGAAAAGGCAAAAAGAGTAAGAGAGGAAAAGTCGGATGGAACAAAAAAAAGTAGAGATACAAGCAAACACTTGGATCAGCAGTGACGGATGTAACCAAGAAGGTTTTTTTGAATAGCTCTTGTTTGAAATGAACTTTTCTACTAACTTATATGGAGAACAATTTAAACTATTATTCATTTTAAACCCTGATAACTATGAGTCAGTACAAAACTTTCGAAGAACTAAGCGTTTGGCAAAAAGCGCATGAAGCAGTATTATTAACGTACAAGCTAACGGCTAATGATGAGTTTTGTCGCGATTTTGCACTGGTAAATCAAATGAGACGAGCGGCAATTTCAATTACATCCAATATTGCAGAAGGCCATGAGAGAAGATCGAATAAAGAATTCTCCAATTTTCTGAATTTTGCTAAAGCTTCTTGCAGTGAACTAAGATCTCAGTTTATTTTAGCAAAAGATTTACAGTATCTTACACAAGTTAAGTTTGAAGAAATTAAAAAACAGCTAATTACAATAAATTGGATGATAGTAAGCTTAATGAAATATCTCGAAGGGAAATAATGACGAATAGCTCATTCGAAGACAAACATAATTCCTCTCTTCCTCCTTTCCTCTTTCTTCGCGCTTTAGTCGTTTTGAAACAACACTTTTAACCAATAAAAAAATCCGACGTTTGCACATCGGATTCAAATTATTTCTTTAAGATTTGAGGTCACTGAGCGGAGTCGAAGTGCCACTCAAACCGTTCCTCCAAAATCTCATGAATGCGCTCTACAACACTTTTGTTTTCAATTTTCTCGAAAACCTCACCTACAAATGCACCAACCATGAGCTGACGGGCACCTGTTTCGCTGATTCCTCTTGCACGTAAGTAAAAT
>CBFGMW010000418.1:0-3306 GCA_965649925.1 uncultured Fluviicola sp. | reverse complement strand
CGTTTAAGTGCTTCCGAAGCAGTTTTTGTTCAGTTCAATGTGAATGAAACGTGTAATCAATATGCGGAACTTACCATTTCACCAGCTCCGGCAAGTATTAAGCGTGTTTATATTGAATTTACTCCCTGGAGTGATGTGATGAAACCGTATTTAAACGACAAAACATTCTCATTTCCATCAGAAGAAGGATTTACTGTTTTTGAATGGGGCGGAGTAGCCTTTACATTACCCGAAACAGCTTACACAAACTAATTGATTATGAAATTCAGCGCACTTTTCTTATTCCTTTTGTTAGCACCTTTTACCTTTTCGAAGGAAAATGGCAGATGGATGGCAAGAGATTTTACTGTTTTGAGCGACAGTGTAAATTCTACTTTACCTTCTAATCAGTGCAGATTTGTATTCCGTATTGAAAACGCACAATTAAATATTGATTCGTCCACTTTAGTAATCCGAACTTCTGTGAACGGTGTTTGGCGTGAAAGAACCCTTGATCAAACCGGAAGTTTCAGCAGTATTGTAGAGCCAGGCACGTATTCCTTTCAGTTTTATTTTAACGACCAATATTCCGAAATCCAATGGAGTAGTTTGTCAATTGCTCCACAGCATGAAATGACTATTGGTCTTCAGTTTATGCAGGCACAGTCAATTATGGTTTTTAAACCGGTTATCTATGTGCATACGGAAGCAGAACGCACATTTGATCTTTCAGTAAATCCAGCCGGGAATTTCACCTTCGTTTATCCTCCAATGAACAATTCATGGAAAGGCACTGCTTACCCGAATGGAGATTTAAGCATTGATGGAAACAAGTACCCGTATTTATTCTGGGAAAGCAATCAGCAATACCAAT
Source organism: uncultured Fluviicola sp. (assembly GCA_965649925.1). Taxonomy (GTDB): domain Bacteria; phylum Bacteroidota; class Bacteroidia; order Flavobacteriales_D; family Crocinitomicaceae; genus Fluviicola. Next base: position 2,453 of record CBFGMW010000418.1, on the reverse strand, counting down.
TTCATTCCGAAGGAAACGGTTACAAGATTGAAAAAGCCGATGTAGTTTCCTTCCTGCAGAAAAAACTGACTGAACTAGGATTAAACCAAAAAGAACAAACCGATTTTATTACTTTCTGGGGTCCGAAACTAACGCAAAATGAAAGTTCTTTCGTCCAGTTCTCTGTTGATGAAAGCTGTAATCAGTTTGCCGAACTCACTTGTTCTCCTCAGCCGGAATCGGTTCACCGGGTTTACATTCAGATCGCCAAATGGGATCCGTATTTTGAATTATTTCTGAATGACATTACTTTTTCTTCAGCTGTAAATGAAAGTTGGTCGCTGCTTGAATGGGGCGGATTTTCATTCACGAAACCGGAACAACTAACACAACGTTAAGCATGAAAGCGCTTTTTCTTATTTCGTTTCTATTGTCGGCTTTCTTTGGTACTGCCCAATCAACGCATCTTGATTCGCTTGCTTTCCGGATTGAGAATGATTCATTAAACCCAAACTTATCAACTAGTGAGTCCAAATTCAGTTTCATTCTGGATACGAGTAATTTTGAAAATGTACGTCTTCCAAATGTTGTACTTACAAGTGTAAACGGAAGCTGGGATTATATTAGAACGGATGAACACGGGCGATTTAGTCTTGTGATTGAGCCGGGAACTTATAGTTTAGGCTTTCAGTTGAGTACCAACAGTTTTCTTTATGCAACAACTTTTCAGAGTTTAACTATTCTCAGTCAGCATGAAACCAGTGTTTCAATACCTTTTAAGAAAGAAGAACCTCTCCGTGTTGTTCCGTGTAAACCAGTTATTTATTTCCATACTGCTAGTAAGCAAGAATTTAATTTGTCGGTGAACCCCGCAGGCAATTTTACATTTGTTTATCCGGAAATGAACGATTCGTGGAAAGGCATAGCTTATCCGAACGGTGATTTGAATATTAACGGCGTCGATTATCCATATTTATTCTGGGAAAGTAGTCAGCAATACTTTTTTCATTCAGAAGGAAATGGTTACAAAGTAGAAAAGGCAGCTGCAATTTCCTTTTTAGAGAAAAAACTGACGGAATTTGGCTTGAATCAAAAGGAACAAACTGATTTTATTACCTACTGGGGTCCGAAATTGGCAGCAAATGAAAGTTCTTTTGTCCAGTTTTCTGTAGATGAAAATTGTGATCAGTTTGCAACCCTTAGTTGTTCTCCACAGCCCGAATCTGTTCACAGGGTTTTTATTCAGATAGCCAAATGGGATCCGTATTTCGAATTATTTCTGAATGATATTACTTTTTCTTCCATTCTAAATGAAAACTGGTCGCTGCTTGAATGGGGCGGATTTTCATTTACGAAACCGGAACAACTTACTCAAAATTGATTCTTATGAAATTACTTTCTATTATTTCATTCCTTCTGATCTCCCTTTCCGGTTTTGCGGAGTATGATCAAAGAATAATCGCCATGCCGTTCCATGTGACTTCCGATTCAGTGAATAAGAACCTGACACCGAATGAAGCGAAATTTTCGTTCCAGATCTTTAATGAAGAATTTCAAAACCCACCTTTTCCCATCATCATGCAGGCTTCTGTTAATGGTGTTTGGAAGGAAATCACACCGGATGAATATGGTGGATTCAACTTTACAGTTGAGCCGGGAAAGTACAAATTCCAATTTTATGTGAATGAAATGTTCTCTGAAATTACGAGCCGGGAAGTGGAAATCCGTAAGCAGCACGAAACAACCGTTCGATTGATTTTTTACAGGAATTCTTATTATCCTGAACAAATTACTGTAGATAAACCCGTGATTTACTTTCATACCAATGAAGAACGAACTTTTGACCTATCGGTAAAGCCGGTAGGAAGCTTCACTTTCGTTTATCCGGAAATGAACGAATCCTGGAAAGGAATTGCAAAAACGAATGGTGAAATTGCAATTGAAGGAACGAATTATCCTTACCTGTTTTGGGAAAGCAATCAGCAATACGCATTTCATTCCGAAGGAAACGGTTACAAAGTAGAGAAGTCGGCTGTAGTTTCTTTTCTTCAGAAAAAGCTAACCGAATTAGGCTTGAATCAACGCGAACAAACAGATTTCATAACCTATTGGGGGCCACAATTAGCAGAAAATGAAACGTCGTTCGTACAATTTACAGTGGACTATAATTGTGACAAATTTGCAGAGATGACCTGCTCTCCGGCACCAGATTTCACACGAAGAGTTTATATCCAGATTTCACAATGGGATTCTCAGTTTGAAAACTACCTGGAAGATGTTTCGTTCTCACCCATTCCAAAAAGCGAGTGGTACATTTTAGAATGGGGCGGATTCAGTTTTCAATTACAAAACGTTGGGTCAATAAAATAAGATCATGAGAAAAATAATGTTAGCCTTGCTGGTTTTGGTATCAGGTACTCAAGTGAGTTTTGGAAAAGAAATGATTCCGAATATCTATTTGTTAAGTGATAATG